>DASUDW010000185.1:0-3558 GCA_036275415.1 Chitinophagaceae bacterium
ATGATAAGTGGCATTGGCAGATGTTGTTGAATATTGCAAATAATCTGATGCATCATGCCAGCCGCCCACGACATCAATTCTTGTGCTGTCTTTGATGCCGGCCTTCTCGCCATACAATACATAGCCATCATGGTTGTGGCAACTATCTTTTAAAAAGTGGTTGAACCCAGTACGCTGCTGCCGCATATAACGAAGGCAAAAATCTGCGGCACCTTTATAGACATCATCTCCGATTCTGAAATATGGAGAAGTTGTACCATCAGTTATTAGTTGATAAATCCCGGGATATATAAACCCTGAAAAATCGAGTCGTTGCGTTTGAGCAAAAGGCCCATATTTACCCATTGGTCTTTCAGGTTTGCCTTCAAATACTACTTTTTGGGTCGCAGAATCAATAAGAAGAAACTTTGATATTTTTCTTTCATCCTTCGAACACCATACTGCCTGTTTGATTCCATAGGTAGTATAACCGAGCTGATTGATACGTATCCAGCTTTGTTTTTCACTTTGCCCGTAAGTAAAAGCAGGAACCAGTAAAATGAATAACCATTTTTTCATCAACACAATTTACACCCAACCTCGCTAACTTAGCGGCCATTAACACATTTACCAATGAAATTACTCAGCTATCTGAAGGAAGGACATGAACAATTAGGCGTATTGATCAACGGAATGGTGTATGATATGGATGTGCTGCACCCCGACCTGCCCAATACGATGAATATGTTTTTAAACTATTGGGAAGATGCATTTCCTGTTGCCCAGGCCGGCGAATTACTGCTGCGGGAAGGAACAAGAAGCAGTAACAAAGGAGTACCGGTAAACAGTTTGGAACTTTTGGCACCTGTTCCATTTCCCTCCTCCTGCAGGGATGGCTATGCTTTCCGGCAGCATGTGGCCGCCGCAAGGCGTAACAGAAAGGTGGATATGATACCTGAGTTTGATCAATACCCCATCTTCTATTTCACCAATCATCACAGTATCCAGGGACCAGGAGAGATACGTTGTATGCCTGATCATTTTGAAAAACTGGACTTTGAACTGGAAGCCGCCATTGTTATTTGTAAACATGGCCGAAATATCAGAGCTGAAGAAGCGGATGAATATATCGGTGGCCTGATGATCATGAACGACATGAGTGCAAGAAGGTTACAAATGGAAGAAATGTTGCTCAACCTTGGCCCAGCAAAAGGAAAAGATTTTTCCACTGTAATTGGCCCCTGGCTGGTTACATTAGACGAACTGCAGCCTTTCGAAATCCCGGCAAAAGAAAACCATACCGGAAAAAGCTGGAACCTGCGTATGCAATGTTGGGTTAACGACATCCAGGTTAGCGATGGAAATGTGGGTGATATGGACTGGACCTTTGCTGAGATCATTGAAAGGGCATCTTATGGTGTTGATCTTTATCCCGGTGATGTAATAGGCAGTGGCACGGTGGGCACAGGATGTTTCCTGGAACTTAACGGAACGGGAAAACTAAATGACCCCAATTATCCTGAACAATGGCTGAAAGCCGGTGATGTGGTAGAAATGGAAATTGATGGTTTGGGCAAGCTCAATAATACTATTGTGGCAGAAGAAACTGATTTTTCAATTTTGGCAAGGAAGAGAAAAAGTTAAATGTTACGGGTTATGAGTTATGAGTTGAAGAAAAGTATTTTTATTGATAAAATTCCATTCTTATGGAAAAGAAAATAACCTCGTTTGAGGATCTTATAATTTGGCAAAAAGCACAGGAACTGGCTGAAAAGATCTACTTACTTGCCGACAATAATAAGTTTATAACAAAAGACTTTTCATTAAAGGATCAGTTAAAAAGTGCTGCCTTGTCTATTTCAGACAATATAGCTGAGGGATTTGAGTACAATAATAACCCCGACTTTCATCGTTTCCTTAGAATCGCAAAAGGTTCTTGCGGAGAAATAAGAAACAAAATCCTTTTTATTAAAAGAATGAAATTTATTGACGAAAACGAAGCCATACTACTATGCAATGAAACAAGAATTCTTGGTAACCAAATCGGTGAGTTAATAAAGAAGGTAAAGGCCAGGATTTCCTCTGCTAGAAATACTCGTAACCCATAACCCGCTAACCCGTAACCATTATATGCAATTCTATCTTAATGAACTGACACCGCAGCTAAAACAATACTACCTGCAACATTTAGTTGCCCCCCGCCCTATTTGTTTTGCTTCTACTATTGACAAAAAAGGAAATGTAAACCTGAGTCCTTTCAGTTTTTTTAACTTGTTTTCTTCCAATCCGCCAATCGTTGTTTTTTCACCGGCAAGAAGGGTGAGGGATAATACAACCAAACATACACTGGAGAATGTGCTGGAAGTTCCGGAAGTGGTGATCAATATCGTAACCTATGATATGGTACAGCAGCAATCACTGGCCAGCTGCGAATTCCCCAAACAGGTAAATGAATTTACCAAAGCCGGCTTTACACAAGAACCGGCCACCCTGGTAAAACCGCCGATGGTAAAAGAAAGTAAAGCAAAGCTGGAGTGCAAAGTACTGGAAGTAAAACCATTGGGCACTGAGGGCGGTGCCGGCAACCTGGTGATCTGCGAAGTCCTTTGTATTCACATAGCTGATGAGTTACTGGATGAAAATAAAAAAATTGACCAGCGAAAATTGCATCATGTAGCAAGGCTCGGTGGCGACTGGTATTGTGTAGTCAACGAAAACAACCTGTTCACAGTACCTAAACCCAATACACAGTTGGGTATCGGTGTAGATGCTTTGCCGGACAATATACGCCATAGCAATATACTTACAGGTAATGACCTTGGCCAACTGGCGAATGTGAATGAAATGCCTTTGATTAATCCCGGGTTTGATGATACTCACCTGAAACAAATCATTCAGTATTACAGCATTAACCCGGAAGAAATGGAAAAAGAACTGCATACCTATGCTCAGAAATTGCTGAAACAAGGCAATATAGAAGCTGCCTGGCAGGTATTACTGGCAGCCGTTTAATGTATTGTTTTACTGAAAGGAGTTTTCTAACTTTAGAAGCTCACCTTTAAAATGTTCTTTTATGCAAACCATAAGAACATCCCGACTGCTCCTTATCCCGGGAATTATTTTATTCCTGTTTTCATGTGTATCACAGAAAAAATTTGTGGCGGCTAAAAGCGATTTAACTAAAGAAAACGAAACGCTTACCTCTTATGAGTCGAAGCTGACTTCGCTGGATGAACAACGGGCCAAAAAACAGGAACAAAACGAACTCGCCGATACAGTTAACCTGCAGATCAAAAAGTTTATTGACAAAACCAATACACAAATTGACACACTCATTGATAAGAATAAAGTGCTGATCAATGGTAACCTGGTAAGCAAGGATGACCTGAACAGGATCATGAAAGCCATTGCTTCTACCAGGCTTGCTGCTCAGCTGATCAATAAAAAAATTCTGTTTCTTGAAGACCTGATCAAAACCAATATGGTAGTAAAACTGGACCAGGATGTGCTCTTTGAACCCGGTAGCTATAAAGTTTCTCCTTCGGTAATAGCCAACATTGGAAAATTATTTGAACCTGC
>DASUDW010000186.1:0-8564 GCA_036275415.1 Chitinophagaceae bacterium
TTATACCGAGATAAAGTAATCAATTATCCAACCGTAATATGCTTCTTTTTCGCAGGATGCATCCATTTATTTAGTTTATACATTAACCAGGCACTGCCACTTCCAATTAATGCACCGGCCAATACATCGACGGGGTAATGAACACCAAGATAAAGTCTTGAATAACCCACCAAACCTGCCCAGGTATAGGCTGGTACAACAAGGTACCATTTATGTGTCATTAGAAGTATTGTTGTGGCAGTTGAGAAAGCTTCAGCAGTATGACCAGAAGGAAATGAACTGTTTTTGGCGTTTTTAAGTTCAATTAATGTGCTATCAGCTTCACCCGGTCTTGGTTTGTTGGATATAGTTTTTATGGCAAAAGTCAAGGTTTGGCTGGCAGCAAAACTTTCTAAAGAGTAGAGAGCTTGTTTTCCAAGCGTTTTATTTTTGGTAATGGCTCCTGCTATAAATAAACTAAATGACGTACCAATACTTACCGGGGTCGCTGTGCCAGACATTAGTTTATAGAACGAATTCTTAGATGGTGTTCTTTTGTCCTGCAGTTTATGTAAATAAGTAAGGCCAGCATATTCTTTTTGCTGGCTGAATGATGTTGTTACATAAAAAGACATTGCAATAGCCAGAATAGGGAATAGCTGTTTTTTCATAAAGTGGCTTTTTGAATAAAAAAAATAACCACTGAAACTATGAAATTTCTTCAGAAATGCCCAAACTTTAATTTAAATTGACCAGACTTTCTTCAATGATCCTGATTTTGGCCTCTGCATCAGCCTTTTTTTTCCTTTCCGTTTCAATTACCTCCGGTTTGGCGTTTTGTACAAATTTTTCGTTGCTCAGTTTTTTATCCACAGAAGCAAGGAACCCCCTTAAGTAATCAAGGTCTTTTTGCAATTGTTGTTTTTGAGAACCGGTGTCAAGTAATGTAGTGGTTTCAATAAAGAATTTATCCTTCTGTACAACTACGGTAATTGTATTTGGTACGGCACTACTTGTATAGCTTATTGATTCGGCATTTACTTGTTTTGCTAAAACAGGTTCAAACTTTTTATAAGAATTCAGATTTCCGGTTTCGATATGCAGCTTAATCGTTTCTTTTGGTTTTAGCTGGTTTTTATTTCTGGCATCTCTGATAGCTGTGATAACTTCTTTTAATAATGATCCGCCGGTTAAAAGGTTGGAGTCCGGATTTTCTGTGTCGACGAATAATTTAACAGTCAGGTCATTTTTCTGCTCTTTCAGTAAATGATAAACTTCTTCGGTGATGAATGGCATGAATGGATGCAATAATTGCATTAACTCTTCAAAGAAATGGACCGTTTTGGAATAAGTATTTTGACTGATTGGCTGCTCAAATCCCGGTTTTACCCACTCCAGGTACCAGCTGCAGAAATCATCCCATATAAGTGAATAGACCGTTTTCAATGCTTCGCTTAACCTGAAATCTTTGAATTGTGTATCCAGTTCAGATTTAGCTTCTTTCAGCCGGTTTTCAAACCACTGAATGGCAAATTCATCTTCTTGGGCATTACTGCCGGTTCTGGTTTCCCAGCTTTTTACCAATTTAAGGGCATTCCAAATTTTATTATTGAAGAACAAACCCTGTTCATTACTTGCTTCATCCCATAAGAGGTCGTTACCGGCAGGAGAGGAGATCATGATGCCAAAGCGGACTGCATCTGCTCCGTATTTATCAATGAGGGCCAATAAATCCGGTGAGTTGCCCAGGCTTTTGCTCATTTTCCTTCCCTGCTTGTCCCTTACAATTCCTGTAAAATACACTTCATTAAACGGCTTTTGACCTTTGTATTCAAATCCGGCCATGATCATTCTTGCTACCCAAAAGAATATGATTTCAGGTGCAGTAACCAGTGTGTTGGTGGGATAATAATATTTAACATCGATATTATCAGGATTGCTGTATCCTTTAAATACTTCAAACGGCCAGAGCCAGCTGGAAAACCAGGTATCAAGGCAATCCTCATCCTGCGTTAATGACTGGTTTTGGTTTAAAATTTGTTCAGGATACTTCTCCCGGTATAGTTTTTTTGCTTCTTCATGTGATGCTGCTACTACGAAATTGCCCTTATCGTCATACCAGGCAGGTATGCGGTGCCCCCACCACAACTGACGGGAAATGCACCAGTCTTTTATATTCTCCATCCAGTGCCGGTAGAGATTCCTGAACTTAGAAGGGTAAAATTTAATTTCATCATCCATTACTGCGTTCAGGGCCGGTCCGGATATTTTTTTCATATTTACCCACCACTGAAGGGAAAGGCGGGGTTCTACCACCACATCTGTACGTTCGCTGAAGCCCACTTCACTGGTGTAATCTTCCGTTTTTACCAGGTGTCCTTTTTCTTCTAACTCCTTTACTATTTTTTTTCGGGCTTCAAACCTGTCCTCGCCAATGAATATTTCGGCAGCATCATTCAAAGTGCCGTCCTCATTGAATATGTCAACAACCTGCAGGTTATGTTTTTGGCCCAATTGATAGTCATTCATATCATGTGCCGGAGTTACTTTCAAAGCACCGGTACCAAAATCCATGGTAACATATTCATCTGTAATTACAGGAATGCGACGGTTGATAAGGGGAACATAAGCAAATTTTCCGTGCAGGTGTTTGTATCTTTCATCTTCCGGATGTACACAAATTGCGGTGTCACCCATTATCGTTTCAGGACGAACAGTAGCAATAACGATATATTCCTCACCAGGTACTTCCAATTTATAACGTAAGTGATACAACTTTTGGTGGGTTTGCTTTCGGATCACCTCTTCATCGCTCAGGGCAGTTTTGGCCCTGGGGTCCCAGTTGATCATCCGTTTTCCCCTGTAGATATACCCCTTTTTATAAAGATCAATGAATACACTTATTACAGAATTGTAATAGTCAGGATCCATAGTAAAACTGGTGCGGTCCCAATCGAGGCTGCAGCCCAGTTTTTTCAATTGCTGTAAAATGATACCTCCATATTTTTCCTTCCATTCCCAGGCATATTGCAAAAACTCTTCCCTTCCAAGGGATGATTTGGCAATGCCCCTTTCCCTGAGCATTTGTACCACTTTTGCTTCGGTGGCAATAGAAGCATGGTCAGTTCCTGGTACCCAACAGGCATTCTTTCCCTGCATACGGGCACGGCGTACCAATATATCCTGTATAGTGTTGTTAAGGCAATGGCCCATGTGCAATACTCCGGTTACATTGGGTGGGGGGATTACCACTGTAAACGGCTCTCTGTCATCAGGTTCGCTGTGAAAATATTGTTTGTCCAGCCAATGCTGGTACCATTTCTGTTCTGCTGCTGAATGATCAAAGTTTTTACTAAGTTCCATAATATGCCTTGCGTTTATAACACTCTGAATAACAATTTCAAGACCGCAAATTTACCTTGTTTTTACTACAATCTGAAAAAGGGATTGCTTTCTGCAAGGCAAATAGCAGTACCTTTGCACCCGATTTAAAAAATTTACATGAAAAAAGAAATTGCCAGCTGGCACAGCCCCTCGCTTAACAAGGAAATGCCTATTGCCACTTATGGAGATTATGGTTTTGCCTTATTGCTGGTTCCCACCGCCGCCGCTGATTACCTGGAATATGAACGTTTTCAGTTGATGAATCATATTGCCCCTTTCATTGATGCAGGTGCGGTTAAGGTTTTTTCTATTGACAGTATAAACAATGAAAGCTGGCTGAACAATAACATTGACCCCTTTTACAAATCACACCGTCACCAGCAATGGAATGATTATGTATTTAACGAAGTGGTGCCATTTATCCGCAACAGCACAAGTGCAGAAACACCCATAATTACCTGTGGTGCATCGTTTGGTGCCCTACATAGCATGAATTTGTTCCTGAAAAGGCCGGATATCATCAATGGCGTAATCGCCATGAGCGGTGTTTATGACCTGACCGAATACACTAAGGGCCACTATGATGACCATGTGTATTTTAACAGCCCAATGCATTACATGCCTAATCTTTCCGACCACGGAATTCTTGAACAAATCAGGCGTAGTAAGAATATTCACATTGTTACCGGAAGCGGTTCTTATGAAGATCCCACCGCCAGCGGAAAAATGGCTAAGACGCTATACGATAAGGGTATATGGTATGAACTGGATGTTTGGGGACAGGAATGGCCACATGACTGGGATACCTGGAGGGCCATGTTGCCGCATTACCTGGGTTCCAGGTTTTAATACTTGTGTAAGAAGTCCGGTAAAAGCATCTTAGCTACTCAAACGGGTATATGAAAAGGGTGCTTTTCTTTTTTCTTTTAACTCCATTAATAGGTATTGCTCAACGAAATGAGCACCTGCAGGCATTCGGGAAGAGTGTCCCTGTCAGTATTGGTAAGCCTATCGATCTTCCCGATACGAGGTTCGATCCGGATTATGAAATAGAAGGTATTGCTGAACCACCTTCTGCCCGCAGGATACGGCTGATTCGTAATGATTCGGAGTACAGAAAGATTTTCAGCCGGTATGATCTTTCAAACGATTCTCTTCCTTTTATCGATTTTACAAAGTATGATCTGGTTTTATACGGAGGCTGTGGTTTTTGCCTGTCTGTTTGTGACCTGACATCTGGTCATCATTCCTGCCACCGGCCGGCCTGCGATTATCAATATCGCTGGTTTTTGCGGGAGAAAGAATCCTTTTGCAGTGTTGACAATGACAGGGATCAAATGAAATTATTTACCGATGCTTTATATGATGACAAACCTGATCCCAATGCTAAACCTGTTTCTTTCCCGCTTTTAAGACATACACATCTTGACCAATATTTTGAACTGGGGAATAGATCAACTTACCAATATGAAATCACCAGCGATTCAGCCTTTAATCAAATATTGGGCTGGCTAAAAGATTATAAGTCAGCAAACTTAGCTGAAGTAGATTTCACAAAAGAGAAACTGATCGTCAGGATTGCCTGTCATGAGTGCCTGATTGAAGGTTGTTTAAATCCAGCAAAATGGGATAATATCCCTCACCATAGAGGGGTTTGTATTTATAGTGCCAGCTGGTATATTGCTGATAAGCGATCAGGCAGTAATTAATTTATGTAACCGGTCAATGAATTCTTTACGGGGTATCATTTTGGCGCCAAAACTTTCCAGGTATTCGGTGTAAACCTGGCAATCGATTAATTCAATACCTTCTTTTTTCAGTTGGTTAATATAATGAAGAAACGCAAAGCGGGAGGCATTACTTACTTTGCTGAACATACTTTCGCCAAAAAAAACCCTCCCTAACTTTATCCCGTATAATCCGCCAACCAGTTCGCCATTAAACCAGGCTTCTGCACTATGGGCATAACCCAGTTCATGCATTTTGTTATAAGCTTTTTCCACTGCAGGAGTTATCCAAGTACCTTCCTGGCCGGGTCTTTTGGTGTTTTTGCATAAATGAATGACTTTGTTAAAGGCACTATTGATTGTAAATTGAAACGGTTGCTTAGTTAGCAGTGATTTTGAAGTCTTATTGATCTTTAATTCATCCGGCAGCAATACAAAGCGGGGATCGGGGCACCACCATAAAATCACTTCACCTTCATACCAAGGGAAGATGCCATGCTTGTAAGCTTCTAGAAGTCTTTCGGGGGTTAAATCACCGCCCATGGCCAGTAAGCCATCCGGTTCTGCCAGGTGAACGGGCGGAAATACAATATTTTTATCCAATGCAAAAAGCGGCATCGGGTTATGCGGCCACTACTTCTATTGTGGCGTTAATTCCTCTGTCAGTAATAGCGTCACACATGGGCTTTAGTTCCTCATATTGGCCTTCTTTCACGGCATATTTTCCTTTGAAATGAATAATATAAGAACATTGTTCGGCCTGTTCATATGTGTGGCCGCATACGTCCATGAGGGTTTCTATTACCCATTCAAATGTATTTACCTCGTCATTCCAGACTATGAGTTGACAAGAGGCTTCTGTGGCTGTCAGGACTTCAGTCTCTTCACGGTAGTCAATTCCTGTATCGGGTTGTTCTGTAAACATCACTGCAAAAATAATTTTTTTATTATTATGGCTGTATTAATACATTAACTGTCGTTGAAAAGACGGCTAACTATATATTTGCTGTTTTAAGTTTAAAACACATGGCTTTATTAGAAAAAGATCTGGAAGTAAAAGAATCATTGCTTCCTTCAGCAGGTAAGGGTTTGTTTACCAAAGTATTTATACCCAAAGGAACAAGGATAGTTGAGTACAAAGGGAAAATAACCACCTGGAAAGAGGTGGAGCACAATGATGGTAAAAATGGTTATATCTATTATGTAAAAAGGAACCATGTCATCGATGCCAGCCGTCACTCATCTGCACTGGCAAGGTATGCCAATGATGCGAGGGGCATCCGGCGAATGAAGGGTCTTGCTAATAATGCAGAATATACCGAAGACGGGTTGAAGGTGTATATAACTGCTACAAAGGATATACCTGCCGGATCAGAGATTTTTGTTGAATATGGTAAAGAATACTGGGATGCGATCCGTCATAATATCAGGCTTGATAAAGAGAGGTCACTAAAAAGTGAGAGGCAAAACAAACGTTAAAAAATATTTACCAACTAGCCTTTATTAGTCCCAGGTGTATTTCCAGCTGCCGTCTTTTTGTTTTTTCCACACAGTATGAAAAATTCCTTTTGATGCTGTAATGTTTCCTGTGCTGTCTTTGCTTCGCCAGATGTAGTTGCCGTAAGTATAGCCAAACATGCCATCCGGTGATGCTTCAATGAAATCAGGTGACCATGAAACGGTTGCTTTTTCAAAGTAAGCTGCCGAGTAGTAATTCCGTATCCCTTCTTTCCCTTTAATGAGTGTGTCATTTTGCCTTTTGATTACCGCATTGGAATCGGCAAAAAATGAAAAAGCTTCTGCCATCCCTTTATCTTCAGCCATTTTCTCGAATTCCTTTTCTGCCTGAGCAATTTCCTGGCGGGCTGTTTCTTCACTATCCCCCTTACGATTTGAGCAGGAGCCAATGAATATAATTGCGGTGCAGCAAAGCAAAAAATAATTCATTGAATAAAATAGTTTTTACCAACCCATAATATCCGACAAGCCTTTAATGGTAAATCCAACACCTATTGTAGTTAAGCCATACATAGCAAAACGCATGCCCCCGGTATTATTGAATAAGAAAAGGGTGAATACAAAACCAAGAGCCATTAATGTAGCGCCAATGGCACACCAGATAAAGCCACTATTTCTTTTTTGTGTAAGCCTGATCTTTTTCAATTCAGCAATAATTTCCTCCAAAAGGTTTTCGGGAGTTCCTTTTTGTCGTAGTTGCAATGTTATCTCATCTGTTGAAAGCCCTTTTTGTTGCAGGGAAGTGGCTAGTTGTATCAATTCATTAAATGGATTGGTACTCATGCGGCAAGCTTTTCGTTAAGATACAACTATTTCCATAAAATTCAGGTCGGTTATTTATTTGTAAGCCATCAAAATAATGGCATTTCCTTCTATTGCTACTTCTTTAGGATAGTTTGCTTGTATAAGCCCTGTGACTTCCTGTTTGATCTTTTGATACAATTCGTCGTCTGCCAGGCTAAGAGCAGCTGCGATCGGCGCCCCCACTTCTGTTATCATTTCCCAGTATTTATCTGCAGTACCTGTTTTTAAAAAAGATTTGATTTCAATTTCTTTATAATCAGAAAACCCGGCTTTTGTAAAAATTTCCTTCATCCTGTCCGGCTTTGCGCAACGAAACATGCCGGGCTCTTCAGGCGGAGGGGGAACAAGGTTCATCATCCGCATAATGGTACCCATGGTGGCGGTTACCCAAAAATTCTTTTCCGGTACATCCCAGACTGCTGCAGCTATCCGGCCACCTGGTTTTAAAACCCGGTACATTTCATTGGCGGCAAGTTGCATGTCCGGAAAAAACATAAAGCCAAAGCGGCAGCTTACTGCATCATAGTTGTTATCGGGAAAAGGCATGTGCATTACGTCGCAAGCATGGAAACTGATGTTGCTGATACGCCTCATTACTGCTTTTTCCTTTGCTGCCACCAGCATTTCTTCAGCCAGGTCGGTAATGGTAACTTTTCCTCTTTTCATCATCGAAGCCATGGTAAGACCGGGCTCGCCGGTTCCGGCGGCTATATCCAGTATTGAATGCAATTCTATCGGTTTCAAATAATCGATCATAGCCTGGCCCATAGGTGAAAGGAACGACATTACAACTTCATCCCATTTTTTCCAGCCTCCGGAAAATTTATTCCAGGTTGCTTTTTGTTTATCCCTTATCTCCTCATGTAATTGCCTGCTCATTATTATAAGGACTTATGTTGTAGAAAATTTAACTCCAATTAAATTATTTCAGACTAAAACCAGTTATTCGATGGTAATCAATGTGAAAAAAATCGGATGGTTCATCCTGTAATTTGTTTGATCATGATTCTTGCCAGTGTGTTATTCATTACTCTTTAAAACTTTTGCAAGGACAATAAAGAACAACGGAATTTTTGATTTGCCAAATTTACCATCTTCAAAAGGCACTGTTTCACCGGTTAAATTATATCCCTGTCTATTGTACCATGCTAT
>DASUDW010000187.1:0-5116 GCA_036275415.1 Chitinophagaceae bacterium
ATAACAATGAAAAGCAGCTGATGCTCGATGAGGATACCAGCCGCCATGTGGTGCAGGTACTCCGCATGAAAGAAGGAGAACAACTCAACCTTACGGATGGGAAAGGTAAATTATTGACCTGTCTGATTAAGGAGTCCGGGAAAAAAAGCTGTATAGTCGAAGTTACAGCAACCTATAACCCCCAACCCCTAACCCGTAACATAACTATAGCCATTTCCCTCCTGAAAAACACCAACCGCTTCGAATGGTTCCTGGAAAAAGCAACGGAGATCGGAGTAAGTGAAATCATTCCGCTGATTTGTGACAGAACAGAAAAAGAAAAATTCCGCCACGACCGGATGAATGCCATCTGCATCAGCGCCATGCTGCAAAGCCAGCAATGCTTTCTGCCTGTTTTACAAGAGCCTGTTGAATTTGAAAAAGTCTTTTCAAAAATATCCTCCAAACAAATGTTTATAGCTCATTGTGATGAAAGTTCAACCAAAAATAACCTGTCAACTTTTCAACCTTTCAGCTCCGCAACCATCTTCATTGGTCCGGAAGGAGATTTCACCTCCAAAGAAATTGAGCTTGCCTTGCAAAACGGCTTTCAGCCGGTAAGCCTGGGCGAAACAAGGTTACGTACTGAAACTGCGGCTGTGGTGGCGGCTGCAGTTTTGTTACAGTAAATATTTTTCTTTATTTTTTGTCCAAATGACAATAAGGGGAATAAAATGGCTGGTATGTATTTGGCTGATAGCAGCATTTCCCGGTTTGTTACATTCACAGATCGGCAACCTCACTTTCAAACACCTTACTCCCAATGAAGGATTAACACAAGTAGTAGTTGGCAATGTATTAACCGACTCCAAAGGATTTGTATGGATGACAGGCCTGGATGGCATTAACCGGTTTGATGGGATCCGTTGCCTTTCCAATGAACAAATAGCAGGAGGTCTATCCGGTTTTGGAGATACCCGAACGATTATGGAAGATGCCGATGAAAATATCTGGATTGGCACTACCGGAGGTATCATTCAATATAGCTACCGGGATAACAAATTTTTCAGGCATGATATTAAGCTTGCTGATGGGTTTCGCAGCAACTTTTTTTCAATTTTATCTTACGATAAGTCAGGAAATATACTAATTGGAACATCCGTGCGGCAGTTAGTATTATATAATTATAAGACGGGTGCTTTGCTCCAATTTCCTGTACCATCCACAGCAAAAAATTTCGAAGTGGGCTGTTTCAGTTTTTTTCACCGGGAGAACCTGAATAATGATATACACATGGTTTCTCAGGAAGAAAATAAACCAATTCAGGTTCATACATTGGTCAATATTATTGACAGCAAGCCAGTCTGGAAACTCCGTACGGTCCCATTTTTTCAACATATAAATGCAAAGGCATTTATGCCGGATCCCGAAACTTTGTTTTTTTCGAGTAAAGGATTTATGTATAAATATAACCTGGTAACGGGTGCATTTAAAAAAAGTAGTAATAGCCTCTTTGAAACAAATAATTTTCTGAGTTATAGTATGGATGACAGGGGCTATCTGTGGGTAAGCTATAAAGGCCGTGTTATTATTCTGGATACTGCTCACCTGTTGCCGGCCGGTTCCATTCAATATAGCCCTGATATGCCGGAAGGCATCAGCAGTAACAATTTCGGCGCTACTGTTGATAAAAATGGTATTGTTTGGGTAACGGCATGGGGAAAAGGGGTTGACTACGCCAGCCTGAAGGAACGGAAATTCAAATCATTTCTTACTGCTAAAGATGCTGAGAAGCACGGTATCTCCAATTTTGTAAGAGGGATTGCAGAAGGTCCCGATGGTAATTTTTATTGCGCCACACAATCCGGTGTCATTGTGCTGGATAATAACCTAAAATATATTCGGCGGCTACCAGGTTTTGATCCTTCGTTACAGGTACCTGACATAAAAATTTTGGGCAATAACCTGCTGATGGCATCGGACAATGAAAAAAAGGGTCTTTATGTTTATAACCTGTTTAGCGGTAAAAACAGTAGCATTCATAAGTTTATCCAAAACGGTACGGATGTTTATCATATTAATCCAATTGGAGAAGAAGAGTGCCTGTTGTCTTCGCTTTCTTATGGTTTAATTAAGGTGAATATGAAAACGGGTAAGACATCAGTTTTGCCGGTGAGCTTGTTTACAAACGGAACAGAAAATGTAGTGTACACTTATGTCAGTGCCAACGGGCATTTATATGCTTCCTTTAACCTGCTGGGGTTTGCTGTATATAAAGAGCAGGGAGAAGGCTATCAAATGGGTTATCAATCATTATCAGGCCTTACTGTTAAGCACATAATTCCTGCCGGAAACGACAGACTGTGGATTGCGACTACAGAAGGCCTCTTGTTATTTGATGATAACAAATTACAAGTGGTAAAAAAAATTACTACTGATAATGGTTTGCTCAACAATGTAGTCTATGCCCTTATTAGAGATGAAAAAAATAACCTTTGGTTCAGTACCAATAAGGGATTGGGCTACCTGGAAGTAAGCAACGGTAAGGTTTACAATTTTACAAAGGATGATGGCTTGCAGTCAAACGAGTTTAATGCACATACTGTCATCAGGGCAAAAGACGGACGTATTATTTTTGGCGGTGTAAACGGCCTTTCCGTTATTAATCCGGATGCAATTGGCTATACCCCGCCAGTACCATTATTACAAATGACGGCTTTGAAAGCCGATTCCGTTCTTAATCCCTTTGCTTTACCTGGAAATAAAATTGTTTTGCCACCCGGAACCAATGCTTTTGAAACAGAATGGACAGCCCTGAATTATTCCAATCCTTTTATATATAAAATCAGGTACAAGCTGACTTCCATTGATAAAAACTGGCAGGAAACAGGTAATCCTGCCAACATGAGGTACACAGGGCTTGTACCGGGCAATTATGAATTGGAAGTAATGTCTTCAAACGCAAAAGGCGAATATACTGGTATATCAAAGAAGATAACAATTGTTATTAAAGCATACTGGTGGCAGACGGCCTGGTTTAAATGGGGAATAGTGTTATTGTTTTCAGTAGTTTCCTGGCTCTTAATCAGGGCATATTTCCGTCGTCGTATCAATAAAGAAAAACAAAAAGCCGTTCAACAGTTGCTGATTCAGCAGGAAAGGGAACGGATAGTAGCGGACCTGCATGATGATATTGGCGCCACACTCAGCAGCATGAGCATCTACAGCGAACTGGCTGTTAATTTGTGGCATGACAAGCTCGAGGAAGGGCGAAAACTTGTGAATAAAGTAGCTTCCACCTCAAGAGAGCTGATGGATCGCATGGGTGACATTATATGGAGTTTAAAACCGGCCGGCGGCGACAGGTATTCATTGGAAGCTCGTTTAAAGAATTACTGTACCGAATTGTTGACACCCCATGACATTATCTGTACTTTCTCCATTGATAAGGAGTTATCCGTTGCCGGCAGCCATCCGGAAGCCCGGAAAAACATATTATTGATTGCTAAGGAAGCATTAAACAACATTGCGAAATACAGTGGTGCATCAGCAGTAGTAATATCTTTCCAAAAGAAAAATCAATTTGCCCAACTTTCTATTACAGATAATGGCCGCGGTTTTGATCAAAAAAACGCAATACAGGGTAATGGGCTAATAAATATTGAGGCAAGGTGCAGACAAATGGGCGGAAACTGTCAAATCAACTCCCGTCCCGGGCAAGGCACAACGGTAGAATGCCTGTTGCCGGTAGCTATATTTGGCTATAAGGCATAAAAACTCATTAGATAATTTTGTTGCATGGTAAAAGTAGTTGTATATGATGATAACCCATCCCGCCGGGAAAGCCTGCAGGCATTGATTGCCATGAGCCCGGAACTGGAGTGGGGAGGTGGTTTTGCCAATTGTAATGATGTAAAGGCTGATATGCAGCGTACACAACCGGACCTGGTGTTGATGGATATTGAAATGCCCGGCACCGGTGGTCTTGATGGTGTAAGAATAATCAAACAACATTTTCCGTCGGTAAAAATAATTATGCAAACGGCTTTTGATGATGAAGACAAAATATTTACAGCCCTGCAATACGGGGCAGAAGGTTATATTTTGAAAACCGCATCTGTTACCCAAATAGCGCAAAGTATTGATGAAGTGATGAAGGGTGGGGCAGCGATGACGCCTTCCATTGCACTAAAGGTAATGCGGTATTTTAGTAATAAGACCTCAGCTGATAATACCGCTTTATATAATTTATCTCCCAAAGAAAGCGAAGTGCTTAAACACCTGTCAGACGGACTTAGCTATAAAATGGTGGCTGATAAAATGGGCATCAGCTATTTTACAGTAAACAACCATGTAAAGAAGGTGTACGAAAAACTGCAGGTTAATTCTCTCGGCGAAGCTGTTGCACTGGCGCATAAGAACAAACTGGTATAGCTACATTCAGCTATTGCCCTCCGTTATAACATCCCGCATATTTACTGAAGGAAGTAATCGATATATGACCGGCTTTGCTTTGGGCATGTGTCAAATGAATTTTAACAGCGTAGGGAAAATCGGATACCAAAAAAAGTAAACAATAAATCTTCATTAGTATGAAAAAGCCTATTAAACTAATTGCATTTGTATTGATTGTATTACTGTTGAATATATCCAATGTGGTGGCACAGGGAGTTAACAGGTATCTCACATTAGGCAATAGCACTACCACTATTGATAATCTTTTTATAGCAGATTCAGTTAGTGCCGGTAATAGTGTAGTATACATAGCAGAATTTGATATCATCCCCAACGAAGCTACTGATACGAAATTGATCTTAAGCGAATTGCTTACAGCCTGTACACAGCGAAATGCAATGGCTGTACTGATACTCAGAAGGGTAAATGCCAATATGGAGGTGGAGGAAGAAAGGATTTGGAGCAATGTTACTGTG
The DNA here is from genome assembly GCA_036275415.1 of Chitinophagaceae bacterium. Lineage (GTDB taxonomy): Bacteria > Bacteroidota > Bacteroidia > Chitinophagales > Chitinophagaceae > JJ008. The sequence goes on from DASUDW010000187.1 coordinate 4,911, forward strand.
ACGGAAATGACACTTCCCGAGATGGATGCGGCTTCGAGGACAACAGCAAAGTTCAGGATAAAGATAAAAGCAGCAACGGCTACTGTTAAGTTTGATAAAAAAACAAAGATCGGTTTGTCTAAAACAGAGGTGCAACGTTCTGCAATTTCATCCGCTTACAGGTTTCGTGCAGGTACATTACCAACTAACCGGATTTCGAAGATCAG
>DASUDW010000188.1:0-2252 GCA_036275415.1 Chitinophagaceae bacterium
ACCACCTTTATGATTGCCACAGATCCTTACCTGCAGCGCTTTGTACAGGAGTTTACGGAAATGAATCAAGGCAAAGCATTTTTTGCCTCACTGGATAAATTGGGTGCATTTATTTTTAAAGATTTTGAAAGCGGAAAAAGAAAAACGGTTTATTAATCATTGTCAGGCTGAGCTTGTCGAAGCCTGTTCACTTAAAAAATTCACCCATTAAAAAGTTCAGGGTGACACATAAAAAATGAATATAAAGAACATAAAAACCCTCGGCGAATTAAAGAAAAGTGGTTACCAACCCAAAAGCATCAAAGAGGAAATTCGCCAAAACCTGATTGCAAAACTCCAAAAAGGTGAAACAACCTTTTCAGGCATCGTAGGTTATGAAGACACCGTAATACCCGATGTAGAAAGGGCATTGTTAAGCAAACACAATATCCTCTTTTTGGGCCTGCGTGGCCAGGCCAAAACGAGAATGGCCCGGCAGATGACGGAGTTACTCGATGAATATATACCCTCCATTGCCGGCAGCGATATCAACGATGATCCGATAAACCCAATCTCCCGGTTTGCACAGGAAGAAATTGCCACTCACGGCGATGAAACGGCTATTCACTGGATTCACCGCAGCGAACGATACGGTGAAAAACTGGCCACTCCTGATGTAAGTGTGGCCGATCTTATCGGCGATATTGATCCCATTAAAGCAGCCAACCTGAAACTGAGTTTTGCTGATGACAGGGTCATCCACTACGGCATTATTCCAAGAAGCAACAGAGGCATATTTGTGATCAATGAATTACCCGACCTGCAGGCAAGAATTCAGGTCGCACTTTTTAATATTCTCGAAGAAGGCGATATACAAATAAGAGGATTTAAACTAAGGTTGCCACTGGATATAATGTTTGTTTTCACGGCCAACCCGGAAGATTATACCAACCGCGGTTCGATTGTAACGCCATTAAAAGACCGGATACAAAGCCAGATTCTCACTCACTATCCGAAGAGCCTTGAAAATGCACTGGAGATCACCGAACAGGAAGCAGCAATAAGTGAAGAACAAAAGACGAAAGTAAAAGTCAGTGATCTGATCAAGCGGCTTATCGAACAAGTGGCTTTTGAAGCAAGGAACAGCGAGTTTGTTGATAAGAAAAGTGGTGTAAGTGCCAGACTAACCATCTCCGCCTTTGAAAATGCAGTAAGTGCCGCGGAGAGAAGGTCCATTATCAACAACGAAAAACAAACTCAGGTCTGGATCAGTGACCTGGCGGGGATTATTCCTTCCATTACCGGAAAAGTAGAACTGGTATACGAAGGGGAACAGGAAGGGCCCTTCCAGGTGGCAATGAACCTGGTGGATAAAGCTATTCGTTCGCAATTCTTACAATATTTTCCCAATCCCGACCAGTTAAAAAAGAAAAGGAACACAGGAAAACCCTCTCAGGAAGAACAAAAAGATGATAACCCCTACCGGCCCATTACCCATTGGTTTGACAAGGGCAATACCCTGAATATTTCATTTAACACGGCTGATAAGGACAAAATATTGCTGTTGTATAAAGTAGACGGATTGCATGCATTGGTAAAAAAATATTTCCCCGGCGCCAATGAAGAACAGTCTGCCCTGCTGATGGAATTTGTATTGCATGGTTTGGCATCTTACTCATTGATCAGCAAAAAAATGTTTGAAAGCAAAGTGGAGTTCAAGGACCTGATGGGCAGTATGATGAATTTTTCTGATAAGGATTTTGAGTTTGATGAGGAGGCCTGATAAGTTAAAAGGGAATCAAATAATATTCACTTCTCTTTCCAGGGTTATGCCAAATTTTTCCTTAACGCTTTGAAGTATCTCTTCGCTTAGCTGGTAAATTTCTTTGCCAGTTGCATTCCCGTAATTTACCAGCACCAATGCTTGTTTAGCATGGCAGCCTGCATCACCTTTGCGGAAACCTTTCCAGCCACATTGCTCAATGAGCCAGCCGGCCGCCAGTTTAACTGTGCCATCTGTGTTTGGATAGCCAACAATTTTTTCAAATTTTAATTGAAGGTTTTCGAATTCAGAAGTGGTAATTGTCGGGTTCTTAAAAAAACTACCGGCATTGCCTGTCTCACCGGGATTAGGCAATTTAGAAGAACGGATGCTGATCACCGCATCCGAAATGGCTTTGATAGAAAGTTCTTTCACACCCATTTTTTCCAGTTCCTGTTCAATGGCGCCATAACTGGTATTGAACCTGGGCCTCTTTCTCAACTGAAAAGTG
>DASUDW010000189.1:0-11847 GCA_036275415.1 Chitinophagaceae bacterium
AATCTAAATGCAACAATATGGTAAGTGGTATGTTGATAGGATAAGATAACTTTACCAGGGTAATATGGCAACAATTCTGATTACAGGCGGAACCGGTTTGGTAGGCAGTGCACTCACAAAGGCCTTACTTGCAAAAGGGCATAAAGTGATTATTATCGGAAGAGGTACAAAGGAAAGCCGGAAGCAAGCTGCCGTTAGCGGATTGGAGTTTGCGAAATGGGATTTACAAAAACAGGAGATAGATGCAGCAGCCTTCGGTAAAGCAGATGTTATAATTCACCTTGCCGGTGCAGGAGTAGCTGACAAGAGATGGACAACTGAACGGAAAAAGGAAATTGTCGACAGCCGGGTAAATAGCGGTGCATTATTGGTAAAAAGCCTGGATATACTTCCCAACAAGATTAAAACTGTAATAAGTGCTTCAGCTATTGGTTGGTATGGGGCTGATCAAAAAGCTGAAAATAATAGTTTTGAGAAATTTACAGAAAATGACAGACCGTCAAATGATTTTCTCGGCGAAACCTGCCGTAAATGGGAGGAGAGTATTGAGCCGGTAATATCAATGGGCCTTAGATTGGTGAAGTTACGTATAGGTATTGTTTTGTCAACTGAAGGTGGTGCATTGAAGGAGTTTCTAAAACCTCTAAGATTTGGTATCGCTTCAATATTAGGCAGCGGCCGGCAAATTATCAGTTGGGTACATATTGATGACCTGGTGAATATGTTTTTAAAAGCAGTGGAAGATGAAACATTCAGCGGGGTATATAATGCAGTGGCGCCTGCACCTGTATCGAATAGGGATTTGATACTGTCATTGGCAAAGGCGAGGAAAAGTTTTTACATACCTGTGCCTGTACCTTCATTCATATTAAAATTGATGCTTGGTGAAATGAGTGTGGAAATTTTAAAAAGTGCAACGGTAAGTGCTGAAAAAATACAAGGGGCGGGATTTAATTTTATCTACCCGGATATTAAAAGTGCTGTAAGAAGTTTTTTTTATCAGCCCCAAAAAGGGTTAGGGTCAATTGTTGAGTGATCCGGATGCCAAACATTCGTAAATTCTCCTAAAACAGCTTTATTGTTTTTAAAATTCAGGCGGTGCAATTGCAGGTTTTCAATATCTGCCTGCAACACTTTTCTGAACATAGGGTGCATGGTTCCTCCTTTACTTCCGGCTGGCTTATCAGATTCATATTGGTACTGCGGATCTACCAGTGTTCCTCTTGGATACATAATACCCGGAACTCCCTTTCCCCGTATATCAAGGTCTTCCGGATGTTCCAGCCCAAGGGTGTGCCCATATTCATGGGCAGCAGTAGTGGAACCTTTGTAAAGGTTTTCTAATTTAAAATAACCGCTGTTGCATCCGAGGCCATCAACAAAGGATATATTACCATGGGCAAATTCTTCAATTCGGAAATAGTTATTCCGGGGATCAAGGTTTTGGTAAATATCAATATCTGTAATTTCAGGCTTATAAGTGGCGGTAATCCTAAATAAAACATTAATCGTTAAGCCGTCTACAATAAAAGTTCCATTAGGCTCATTCCACATGGTTTCAATTTCTTCCCGTATTAATTCAGTGATTACAGTTGTTGCTGCATTACCATATGTAATTATATGGGAGTAAATGACAATGTTCCGGTTTTCAATTTCTGCAGATCCCATAATTCTTTAACAGAGGTGTAATTGGCTTTGAGCACTTATAACTGGAAATGATTCAGAGCTTTTGGAAAATCAGCTATTTTATTATCAGGCGAAATAGGCTTTAAAAGCATCTGCTAAACGGGCAAACTCTTTTTTTACCTGGTTCATTCCAATGAGTCCTCCTGAAATTCCACTTGAGTCTTTGTGCAGCATGACAGAAAATTGTTCTCCCTCCTGTTTTATATTCACACTTTGCTTGTGGTATTTTACAAAAGCACCAAATAAAAGCCGAAGTACCCGGTTGCCTTTAGTATAAAAGGTGGTATCGCCTTCTGTGGATGCTTGCTTATAGCCTTCGGAAACAAAAAATAAATTCAACTTGTTCAAAAGTTCGTCTTTTGTACATCCGGATATATTATAAATTATCCGGTCTTTGGTAAAATCAACAACAGATACTTGCATGATGGTTCGTTTAGTTAAAAATACTTTTAATTTCTAACGGGTCTTCCGCTCTTTAATACACTCTGTATCCGTTCCAGCGTTTTCTTTTCACCGCATAAAGAGAGGAATGCTTCCCTTTCCAGGTCGAGTAAATACTGCTCTGATACCAGGGTGGGTTCACTCAGGTCACCTCCACACATTACATATGCCAATTTTTTTGCCACTAATGCATCATGTTCTGTCGCATAATTTGCTGTTTTCATGGCATGGATACCTGAGTATAATGCACCCAATGCAGATTGCCCGAGAACCTTGATATCATTTCTTTGAACAGGTGCAGTATATCCGCTGTCATAAATTTCAATCACCGCTTTTTTTGCTTCAGACACTCTTCGGTTTATATTAAGGACCACTTCATCCAGCCCCTTGCGATAAACTCCCAGTCCAAATCCTTCATGTGCTGAGGTAGCAACTTTGGCAGTAGCTATTGAAAGGAAGCGATTTTTTAGTGTTATCGTTTCAGGTTCATCCTCATGCATTTCGTCTGATGCTCTCAATACAAATTCCTTGGTACCGCCACCTCCTGGAATAAGGCCTACACCTAATTCCACCAAGCCTGTGTATGTTTCTGCTGCCGGACAACATTTATCGGCATGCAGGCTCAATTCGCAAGCACCGCCCAAAGCTAAGCCATGAGGTGCCACCACTACCGGTATAGAAGAATAACGGGCCCTCATCATTGTATTTTGAAAAAGGCGAATGGCCATATCCAGTTCATCATATTCCTGGTCGATGGCCAGCATAAAGATCATGCCTACATTGGCTCCGGCAGAAAAATTGGCTCCTTCATTGGCAATAACCAGTCCTTTATATCCTTTTTCAGCTTTATCAATTGCAGTCTGGATGCCACTCAAGACATCTCCGCCAATACTTCCCATTTTGGTGAACCATTGTAAGCCGAGTACATCATCTCCCAGATCATACAATCGGCAACTGCCATTTTTCCAAACTTGTTTATCGGCATAATTGCTCATTACAATGAAGGCATCTCCGCCCGGTAATGCTTTATATGATTTTGAAGCAGGATCATAACAGAATTTTTTTCCACTTTCAACTTTAAAGAATGATTTATGTCCTGCAGCGAGCATCTCATCTACCCATGAAGCAACTTTATATCCGGCTGCTTTCATTGCCTCGGTAGTTTTGGTAACACCCAGTACATCCCAGCTTTCGAAAGCGCCGATCTCCCAGCCAAAACCGGCCATCATCGCATCATCCACCCGGTATAATTCATCACTTATTTCAGGTATGCGGTGTGATATATAAGAAAACAGGCCATAGTGAAACAATCGATAGAATTCGCCGGCTTTATCAGTGCCGGCAACCAGCATTTTTAGTCTTGTATACAGATCATCTACAGGTTTGGCGGCTTCAAGGGTTGCAAACTTGGGTTTTACCCTGGGCCCATATTCCATTGTATCGAGGTTCAGGGTAAGAATTTCTTTTTCTCCGGCTGCACCTTTTGTTTTTTTGAAAAAGCCTTGTCCGGTTTTATCACCCAGCCAGTTATTGGTGATCATTTTATCTAACCAGGAGGGTATAGCAAATTGATCCTTTGCTTCATCGTTTGGGCAATTCTCAGCCACGCCTTTGGCAACTTTTACCAAAGTGTCTAATCCGACTACATCACCCGTACGGAAGGTGGCTGATTTTGGACGACCAATAATGGGTCCGGTAAGTGCATCTATTTCATCAATAGTCAGCTTAAGCTTTTCTTTTACATTCATTATAGCCATCATGCCAAATACGCCAATACGATTGGCAATGAATGCAGGGGTGTCTTTACAGAGTACTGTAGTTTTACCAAGATGCAGGTCGCCATACTTCATTAAGAAATCTACTACACTGTTATCAGTGTGCGGTGTAGGTATGATTTCCAGCAACCGGAGATACCTGGGCGGATTAAAAAAATGAGTTCCGCAAAAATGTTTCTTAAAGTCTTCGCTTCTTCCTTCTGCCATCATATGGATGGGAATGCCTGATGTGTTGGAAGTAATCAGAGTGCCGGGTTTGCGGTATTTTTCTACCTGTTCAAATACTTTTTGCTTTATATCAAGCCTTTCTACCACTACTTCAATGATCCAATCGCACATGGCTATATCTTTCATATTGTCTTCAAAGTTGCCGGTGGTAATCTTTTTCACTACATCCTTATGGTAAACCGGGGAGGGGTTCGATTTAATAGCTGCTGTCAAGGCATCGTTTACAATCTTATTCCTCTCCGAAGGTTTTGCATCTGCGGCTACATCCTTTGGAACAATATCCAGCAATAAAACCTGTAAGCCAACGCCTGCAAAATGGCAGGCAATCCTGGATCCCATGACGCCGCTTCCTAAAACTGCGACCTTTTTAATAACACGGTTCATATATTGATTTTTTCCTGCTTTTGCAGGTGGTGTATAAATTAGTTAGTTATGCAACTATTTTAAATTCGAAGATAAGAGTTTTTACGATAGGGCAAAATCAGGTATTTTTTATGCCATTTACACCCATGTTTTTAATATATCCTCGTCCTGAAGGGCCGGAATCTGACTTTTTTTAGTTACATGTTAGTTGAATGTGTGTACTAATTAACTAAAGGGTAAAGTTTTAAATTTCTATGAAGAAATAAATAATACGATAATTAATACTAGGTATTTCCACTATTTTTTTAAAATAGGAGGCAACGGAAAAACAATCTGGTACGATATTTTGTAAATTAATCAAGTCAAACCATTACTATTATACCCGGTCTCATTTTTTAAATCTACGTTATGAGCCATCAAAAGACCGGGAATTTATTTCCCATAACGGGGGATCAATCTGTCCCTGACCTTCGGTTTGCAGCACTCGGAGAGTGGTTGCTATTGCAGGATGCTGTAATTCAAACAGACCTTGATTTTAACATCACCGGCTGGAATTCACCGGCCGAAATTCTATACAACTTTACCGATGTACTCGGAAGAAATTTATTCGAAATTGCAGATTTGAAATTTGTAAAAGGATCCCTGGAAGACCTCAAAATTGAAATGGCCTGCAGCAGTTGCTGGACCGGGGAATTAATCTATACAAAACTTAACGGTGACCAGTTATTCTTCAGAACTACAGCCAATTATATGATTGACGAAGAAAGGCGTCCGATATCAATTTTGATAGTCAGTCATAATATTACAGAGGAGAAAAGAAAAGAAACGCAACTCCTTTCTACAGAATACGAATATCGTACAATGGTAAACACACTCTTTGATGGTGTGATCATGATGAAACGGAATGGAGTTATTGCAGCCAGCAATAAAAGGGCTGCAAAGATCCTTGGTTATAAAGAAAATGAGCTGACAGGCAAGATAGTTGAAAGCAGTGCCTGGCAGGCGTTAAAGTCAGATGGCACCTCGTTTCCCCCTGAGGAGTTTCCTGCCGTTCTTACGCTAAAAACCGGAAAGGAACAACAAAACGTAGTGATGGGTGTAATGAGACCAACAGGTGAAAGAGTGTGGATTTCTATAAACAGTAAAGCAGTTTACCTTTCAGGTAAATCTGAACCTGATGCTGTTGCCATATCATTTAAAGATATAACTGAAGAAAGAAAAAAACAGGAGAAGTTAAAGCAGGCTGAAACCCTGTTTAGTTCTTTTATTCAAAACAGTAAAACTGCTGCATGGATCTATGATGCTGACGGTAATATCTTGCTGGCAAATGATGTATATAATAAAATTACCAAAGCTCCGTCCGGCGGAGCAACTGGTTTGAAAATTCTGGATCTGTTTCCAAACGAGTTCGGTGAAATGCTGATGAAGAGAAACCTGGAATTTCTTGAAAGGGGTACTGACCAGCCTTATCCCAGGAATCTTGTACAGGCTGATGGCACGGTAAGAACATTTATCTCTTATTTGTTTTTGATAGAGCTACCAGACGGAGAAAAGGTTATTGGCGGACAAGCTCTCGACATTACAGAGACGAGGCAGGCTACTGAAAAATTGAAAGAGAGTGAAGCATTGTTCAGGTCATTCATGTCCAGTACGCCAACCTTATCATGGATTTACGATGAGCAGGGAAAGCTCATTTATGCCAATCCAAAATTCATGGCAGAATTGGGCTATAATGAAAATATTATAGGTAAACATTTTTATGACTTGCCTCTATCAGATGAAATCAAAGAGCTGATTGCCCGTCGGATTAATGAGGTGCTGCTTTATGATTTAAACCAGATATCCGAAGATGAGATAACTGCACCAGATGGCTCAAAGAGATATTATTCGGCACATTGGTTCCTGGTGAAGATGCCGAATGGTACTAAATTGATAGGTGGGCATGCTGAAGATATTACTGATAAAAGGGTCAGTAATGCTAAGTTAAAAGACCTAAAGGAAACTTATGAGTATGTTTTAAAGGTAGCTTCTGATGGTATTTGGGATTATGACCCAATGACTACTATTATTTACAGAAGCGACCAGTTCAGTAAAATATCAGGTTATCCCAAATCTTCCATTGAGCAAAACCTTGATTGGTGGTTCAATAAGATTCATCCGGAGGACAAGGAAGCCTGCCGCCAAAGGTTCGATCAGTTTTTGATAATGAAAGAAGCAACCTGGAGTGATGAATACCGGTTCAGGTATGCCGACGGAACTTACCGGTACATTTATGACCAGGCATTTGCTATTTACAGGGGCGATAAGCTGGTAAGGCTTGTGGGATCAATCCAGGATATTACAGAACGAAAAGAACTGGAAAGAAAATTGATAGAGGAGCAGGTTGAAAAACATAAGCAAATTACTCATGCAGCTATCAGGGCACAAGAACTGGAAAGGGATGAAATAAGCAAGGAATTACACGATAATATTAACCAGATACTTTCCAGTGCCAAATTATACATGAGTACAGCCCGTAATTTTCCGGGTGACAGGGAGAAACTGCTGGAAAAAGCAATTGAATACCAGAATCTGGCCATTGAAGAGATTAGAAAATTTTCCCGTTCACTGAATGCATCTATTGTGCATAATATCGGCTTGCAGGATAATATTGAAGGTATAGTATACAACCTTATTCACCTCCAATGCATGGATGTAAAATATAAGTTCGATCCCTTGTTGGAAGATATTCTTAGTAGTGAACAAAAGGTGATGCTGCTTCGTATTGTCCAGGAGCAAACTACCAATATTACCAAGTATGCAAAAGCATCAATCGTTGCAATTGAAGTTGAATTGGCCGGTACAATGGTAAAACTTTTGATTAAAGACGATGGTATCGGGTTCGATCTTAAAGATAAGTCAGGGGGTATCGGGCTGTCAAATATTGCTGACAGGGCCCTGATATTAAATGGCAAACTGGAGATAATTACTTCACCAGGTAATGGTTGCAGCCTGGAAGTAATATTTCCTGTTTAAGCTATCTGATCAGGCAACATTCGAACCTGGTGTTACAGCATTTTCCGGTTTCAGTAATTGCAATTTTCCGTCCTTGTCTTCAGCAGTTAAAATCATTCCCTGGCTTTCGATACCTTTCATTTTTCTGGGGGCAAGGTTGGTAACTACTATTACTTGTTTGCCTACCATTTCTTCGGGTTTATAATGTAAGGCTATGCCGGAAACAATAGTTCTTTTTTCACTGCCCAGGTCTACTTCCAGTTTAAGTAATTTGTCTGCTTTTTCAACTTTTTCACAGGCTGTCACAGTTCCTGCTTTTAATTCCAGTTTTGCAAAATCATCATATACGATTTCCGGTTTACCCGCCGGTTGCATTGTTTCTTCCATTTTATTTTCAGTTGCAGGCTTTAACAATCCTGCTTTTAATTTTTCAATCTGTTCGGTTATTTCACTGTCTTCAATTTTCCGGAATAAAAGTTCAGGTGGGCGAAGGCTATAGCCCGGACTTAATAATTTTACTTTACCCGCATTTTCCCATTCAAGTATCTTTTCAACCACTTTCATCAAATAAAGCATCTTTTTGGCTGTATTTGGTAAGAAAGGATTTATAAGTATGGCCAGGTTGGCTGTTAACTGAAGGCATAAATGCAGGCAGTTATCAATCAGCTTTTGGTCGGCAGGTTTGTCGGCAACTGTTTTTGCAACAATCCATGGTTGTTTTTCCTGCATGTATTTATTACCCTTCCTGGCAAGATCAATTACTTCAAATAATGCTTCCCTGAATTTGTATTGTTCAAGTAATGATTCAATATTGCGTTTTGATGAGGCAATATCATTGATCAATTGCTTGTCGAGTTCATCAGCAATGTCTGGGTGAAATGCAGGAACCTTGCCGTTGCAAAGTTTATGCATCAATACAAAGGTCCTGTTTACAAAGTTGCCGAAAACGGAAACCAGTTCGCTGTTCACAGCATCCTGAAACCCCTTCCAGGTAAATTCACTGTCTTTGGTTTCCGGGGCAATTTGAGTCAGGTAGTAGCGCAGCATATCCACACACTGTCCGCCTCCGTTTTCTTTCTTTACAAAATCATTGATGTAATCCCTCATGTCGAGTTTCCAGTTACGGCTGGTACTCATCTTGTCACCTTCCAGGTTGAGGAATTCATTGGCCGGTACATTATCAGGCAATATGTTTCCATGCAGTTTAAGCATGATGGGAAAGATGATGCAATGAAATACGATATTGTCTTTACCAATAAAATGCACCAGTTTAGTATCCTTATCATACCAATAGGGTTTCCAGTCCTTATTATTGTCAATAGCCCATTGTTTGGTAGCACTGATGTATCCTATAGGAGCATCGAACCATACATAAAGTACTTTGCCCTCTGCTTCTTTAAGCGGAACATTTACGCCCCAGTTGAGATCCCTGGTAACTGCTCTTGATTGTAATCCCCCATCTATCCAGCCTTTACATTGGCCTGTAACAGTTGTCCTCCAGTCGTCTTTGTGTTCATCCAGTATCCACTTTCTTAAAAATTGTTCATGTTTGCCTAAAGGAAGGTACCAGTGTGTTGTTTTTCTCTTTACCGGTGTTTTCCCGCTAAGTGTGCTTACCGGATTGATCAGCTCATCCGGGCTGAGTGTTCTGCCGCAGGTTTCGCACTGATCGCCAAAGGCCCTGTCGCTTCCGCAATTGGGACAGGTGCCTTTAATATAACGGTCAGCTAAAAAAGTTTTAGCTTCTTCATCAAAATATTGTTCAGTTTCTTTTGTTTCCAGTTCTTTACGGTCATTCAGGTTGGTGAAAAACTCCTGTGCAGTTTCATGATGTATGGCTTCACTGGTACGATGATAAATATCAAAACTCATGCACAGATCTTCAAAATCCTGCTTCATAGCCTCGTGGTACTTATCTATAATAGCCCTGGGAGTTGTTCCTTCCTTGGTAGCCTGAATCGGAATAGCAGTGCCGTGTTCATCGCTGCCGCAAACAAACACCACATCTCTTTTTTGTGCACGGAGGTACCGCACATAAATATCAGCAGGTATATATGCCCCTGCCAGGTGGCCAATATGTTTCAAGCCATTGGCATAAGGAAGGGCAGAAGTAACAAGGTATCTTTTAGGATTATTCATTCAGCTAATGCACTTTAATAGCCCGCAAAATTACCGGAATAGCCGTCATTGCCCAAAAGCAGGATTTGCCGGCAGGAATCCTTATTACAGTAATATTTAAGCCAGTAAAAGGTACCTATTATTTTAAATACCATCTTGTGTAATTTCGGTACGCAAAACATTTTACTGAAATACACCATTTGTTATGATTAAAATTCCTGCTTATATAAAAAAAGGAGATACAATTGGCCTTGTTTGCCCGGCCGGTTATATGCCTGCAGAAAAGGTACAAACTTGTATAAAAGCATTACAGGATTGGGGGTATCATATAAAAATCGGTAAAACCATTGGAGGCGGTTCACAAACTTATTTTTCCGGAACAGATGAGGAGAGGTTGTCAGATTTTCAGCAAATGCTGGATGACGATGAAGTAAAAGTGGTGTTATGTGCAAGGGGTGGCTATGGCACCGGCCGGATTATTGACAAGATTGATTTTAAAAAATTCCGTAAGCAACCCAAATGGATAGTTGGCTATAGTGATGTGACCGTTCTTCATTCACATCTTTATACCAATTATTATATTTCTTCGCTGCATGCACCCATGGCGGCTGCTTTTAATGAGGAAGGATTTAAAAATGAATTTGTAAAATCACTTAAAGGGGCCCTTGAGGGTAAAAAAGCCAAATACAGGTGTGAAAGTCACGACTTCAACAAAAAAGGTGAAGCAATCGGAGAATTAGTGGGTGGAAACCTTTCCTTGCTGGCTCATTTAACAGGAACGGCATCGGATATAAAAACCAGGGGTAAGATACTTTTCCTGGAAGATGTGGGGGAATACTTGTACAATATTGACAGGATGATGCATCAGTTAAAAAGGAGTGGTAAACTATCCAGGCTCGCCGGTTTAATTTTTGGAGGATTTACTGAATCAAAAGATACTGAGAGACCTTTTGGGAAATCTGTATATGAATTATTGCATGATATTGTCAAGGAATATGACTATCCCGTTTGCTTCGATTTTCCGGTTAGCCATACGGACAGGAATTATGCATTAAAAATCGGGGTGGGCTATAAATTTAAAGTCGGTAAAAATAAAGTTACACTGGAAGAGTAGGGTTTAATCTCTCGGGTAAAGAATAAAACGGCCTCCGCCATTGATTTTATAACAGGTAATGTCAGTAATAGATCTGTCGTGCAAGGTTATTTTTGAGTCCTGCACAATCTTGTAATCCTTGTATAGCAGTGAAGTGATGTTGTATCCGGATTCTTTTTTCTCTCCTTTTACAGCTACTTCCAGTTTTGCAATATATTGCCCGTCTTTTTTGGTGGTAATAAAATAGACCACTTGTACATTGCTGGTGTCCGATCTTTTTTTCTCTTCCAGCAAAATCAACAAGTTGTAGTTTGACTGCGAAGTGATTTTGCCCAGCAAAGCATAAGTCCTGTTCTTCAGCCTGTTTTTACTGCCGGCGGGAATTACTGCCTGAAACCATTGTTTAACGGTAGCACTGTCAAGAGCTGTTACTTCCTTATTGTTGCCGTCAAAAAGAAGGCTATCTGCCAGGTCCGTTTCGGGAGTTGATAGCAGCAATTCTTCATAGCTTAAGGCATTTTGTGCCTTTGCTGTGCAAATGGCAAATAATGATAATATAAAGAAACTATATTTCATTTAGGGTAAAATTACCCTTTTGATGCCCCCGAAACAATACCACTTTTTAGGTATTTTTTATAGCCTGAGCAGTGAATCCAGTTTGCTGATGGTCAGCGGGTATTTGTATAAATCATTGTGACTGCCCCCATTAATGGTTATTAGCTCATCCGTTTTTTTCAAGAAGGATTGCAGTTTCCGGGAGTTCTTATAGGCAACAATTCCATCTCTTGTACCATGGAATATGGAAACCGGGGCTTTTACCTCCTGCAGGTATTGATGCGTTGGTAATTCATATTTCAGAAGGAAACGAACAGGGTATATGGGCAGGTAATGTTGTACAACAGCAGGGAAATCATAATAGGGTGTCTCCAAAATAAGGCGTTTGCAATCCCTCCTGGATGCCAGCTCGGCGGCAATGCCCGTCCCCATACTTTTTCCATAAATTATGATACTGTCAGCTGCAAAACGTTTGATGGCGATTTTATATACCTGGAGTGCCCAGTCATATAATTTTTTCTCTGTGAGTTTACCGGTGCTTTTGCCAAAACCCGGGTAATCGATCATCAGTACCTGGTATCCGTTCCTGGTGAA
>DASUDW010000190.1:0-2492 GCA_036275415.1 Chitinophagaceae bacterium
GATGAACCGTTGTTCCATTTCCAGGCCAGGCTGCCTGTATTTCGTTGCAGGGCATATAAATGACGGTCCCAGGCACCAAATATTACTTTGTCTTCATATAATAAAGGAGTACTTACCACCGGCCCCTGCAACCCTTTGAATTGCCAGATGGTAGTGGAAAAAGGAAGATTAATGGCAATAAAAGATCCGTCGCTTGTACCTATGAAAACTGTATCTCCCGAAATAACGGGTGAGCCCAACACGGCGGCCCCCATTTGTTTTTTCCACCTGAACTTGCCGTTTCCGGCATTCAGACAATATATCATTCCATCGCCGGAACCAAAGACAACATTTCCCTCTGACACTGCCGGTGATGAAAATATAGCACCGCCTGTTTTAAATCTCCACAATACTTTACCATCACCGGCTGAGAAACAGTACATCACTCCGTTTTGATTCCCTGCATAAACCTTTCCATCAGCCACTGCCGGTGTGGAGATGATATTGGCTTCCGATGAATATTCCCAAAGCCTTTTTACCTGGCTGTATAGATTATTTATCGAATAATCAGGCCGAATAAATTTTTTACTGAGGTCAAAATTTCGGGTTGTTGTAGTTACAGATGTCCATTTTCTTTCTTTGCCAGAAACGGGCCTTCTTACTGTAAACAATATGGAATCCGCAGTAACATCCACCAGGTTATAACCTCCCTCCTCGTCTTTGGCCCGCAGGTTCGAACGTCCCATTACACCGGGAATATCTTCAAAGCTCATGGCTTTGTTGGCATGACCATGGCCGCAGAGGATGGCCCAGGTATTATAGTTTTTCAGGCGGTCGGTAATCTCATACCAGTTATCCAAACCATTATCGATCGGGTAATGATTCAGGAATATCAGCGGCTGGCCTTTCTTTATTTTCTTGAGCTCTTTATCCAGCCAGTTCACCGCATCCCTGGGTACATGACCATCGCTCATTCGTACATAAGGGCCGGAGGCGCAGCCTAAAAATTTTATGCCATTAAATGAAAAGCTGAATTTATCCGCACCAAAGACAGTGCTGAACATTACACCGCCGCTTTCACTCCATCCGGTATCATGATTTCCGGGAATAATATACCAGGGCACATCGAGGCTGTCGAGTATTTGTTTGGCCAGTTTTATTTCTTCGTTGGTGCCGAGTTCGGTTATATCGCCTGTCAGCACTACAAATGCCACATCGTTCATCGCATTGATATCCCTTACAGTTCTTCGCAGGTCTTCTTCTGCAGAACCATTAGGCGAGCCAATATGTGTGTCAGAAACAAAAGCAAACCGGAAGGGTTTTACCTGCGCATTTCCGGCAATTAAAATAAAAAGCAAAAACGTTGCAAGCCATCCTTTTTTCATGCACACAAGTTAATTATTATGGCATAAAAAAAGGCAGCCTGTAGCAGGCTGCCATCGTACTTTAAAAGGACCATTATCCTATTTAATGGGCTTCAGAATATATGTCTGATCCTTGATTTCTCCTTTGAACAGCAGTGTGGTATCATCCTTTTTCACCATCTCCTTGGTAATATTCATAACAGATTCAAAAACAAACTTTCCGTCTTTAACGGTCCATTTGGCATTGGCGTTGTCTTTGTCAATGCAGGTGCCGTCTGCATGCAACTGCAAGTTGTTCCACATGTCATACTGAGGTTCTTTAGAGGTAGAAACCAGTTTTTTGCCGCTTAACCAGCTGATAAGGGCCGCATCGTTGCCGGTGGGAGCCGGCTCTTTATTTTCAGTGGCAGTCACTACCGGTTCATTCTTTTTTTCTTCCTTTTTTTTATCACCGCAGGCTGCCAGCAATAATCCCGGCAACAGGAACAGAGCTAATTTTTTCATAATGCTGAGTTTTTTGGTTCATTGCTAATGTACTACGAGGATGGAGGCGTTTCCAAAAAATATATTTTCAATAAATTTTGAAATTACGAAATTATCAGCCTATCTTAGCGCTATGAAACTGACAGAAGCCAAACAACAATTTATCAGCAGCTGGGGGGCCTTTGGCACCCATTGGGGTATCAACCGCACCATGGCCCAGATACATGCTTTATTACTGGTAAGCCCCGACCCGCTTACACAGGACGATATAATGGAAGAACTCAACATCAGCCGGGGTAATACCAATATGAATATCCGTGAGCTTATCAACTGGGGGCTGGTGGAAAGGGTATTGCTGACCGGTGAACGAAAAGAGTATTTCAGCGCCGAAAAAGATATCTGGAAAGTGGTCAAACAGATCGTAAAAGAAAGAAAGAAAAGGGAATT
Source organism: Chitinophagaceae bacterium (assembly GCA_036275415.1). Taxonomy (GTDB): domain Bacteria; phylum Bacteroidota; class Bacteroidia; order Chitinophagales; family Chitinophagaceae; genus JJ008. The sequence goes on from DASUDW010000190.1 coordinate 2,274, forward strand.
GGAGCCCATGCTCCAGTTGCTCGACCGCCTGGAAGAAGTGGAAGGTGATAAAAGGGATAAAAATGTAAAAACTTTTGTAGATACTATCAGCAGCATAAAAAAACTGGGAAACCAGGCCGATAAAACCTTAGATACCATGATTAAAGCAGAAGAAAACTGGTTCATCGGTTCGTTGATGAAATTATTTAAATGATAAATCCTTGCTAATAAGCAGCCGGT
>DASUDW010000191.1:0-11534 GCA_036275415.1 Chitinophagaceae bacterium
ATAATGAACCAGTTCAATATGTACTGAATGAAGCCTGGTTCTGCGGTCATAAGTTTTATGTAGACCAAAATGTTCTCATTCCCAGACCAGAAACAGAAGAACTGGTAGAATGGATAACCGGAACCCCGATAGTTACCGGGGATAAATTACCTGTTGATACACTCAGCATATTGGATATCGGAACCGGCAGCGGATGTATCCCTGTTTCATTAAAACGAAGAATTGGAAAGGCAGAAGTCTGGAGTTGTGATGTTAGTGAAACTGCTCTCAAAGTCGCACAAAAGAATGCAGAAAGCCTGGGTACGGAATTAAAACTGCTGCATCTTGATTTCCTGGAACAAAGCAACTGGTCAAAATTGCCCACTTTTGATATCATTGTCAGTAATCCTCCATATGTGCCGGAAAAAGATAAATATGAAATGCAGGCCAATGTATTGAATTATGAACCGCATACAGCTTTATTTGTACCGGACGCTGACCCCCTGGTTTTTTATAAAAAGATTGCAGAGTTTGGCAAACATCACCTGAACCCCGGCGGCAATATTTTTCTTGAAATTCACGAAAAGCTGGGAGAAGCTGTCAGTGCTTTGCTAACATCACAGGGATATCAAACTGAATTAAAAAAAGATATGCAGCAGAAAGACAGGATGGTTAAGGCTTATTTGAGTCAGGAGTTGAGAGTCGATAGTCTATAGTCAATCACAAATAGTACAAATAAAAGATATACCTTCTCAGGCTATTCACAACTATCGACTGTTGACTATTGACCGCCCTCTACTGATCAATCCTTGCTACCACTTTAGCAGTATCCTTCTTGGCGATCTTCATAATCCGGAAAACTTCCCCATAGTAGGCAGAGGTATCTGCATTAATAACCACGGTAGGTGTATCCACAAAAGCCCTGTACTTTCTGATCTCGAGGCGGAGTAATGAATCAAAAATGGCCGGATCAATTTTTTTAGTGCCGATATAGTATTGCTGGTCTTTATCAACCGAAACCATAATATTCTGCTTTGCCTTGGTATCTTTTGATCCTCTTGGCAAACCAACCTTTACCACATTGGGATTAGCCAATGTAGCCACGATGAGGAAGAACATCAGCAGGATGAACAATATATCGTTCAGTGAGTCGGTAAAGACCTCCGATTCTTCTTTATGTTTTCTTCTGAAACCCATTTTACTTGCTTGAAGTGATAAAAATGTTTTTACACAAACCCGTTAACGGGTAGGTTCCTGCAGCACATCCAGGAAATCAGCTTCGGCCGCTTCCATTTTATTGGCTGTTTTATCAATCTGAGTTTTCAGGTAACTATAAGCCAGGTAAGCACCTAAACCAATGATCAAACCGGTGATAGAAGTAATCAGCTTGGTATAGATACCGCCGGCAATGGTGCTCACTTCAAATTCATTTGAATTATTGATCCTGGAGAAGAGTTGCATCAAACCAACCAGTGTACCCACGAAACCAAAGATCGGCGCCGCTTTGGCAATAGTAGAAAGCACACCCATATTCTTCTCCAGTTTATACATTTCCAGCTCGCCTACATTATCCATACTGTTTTGTATAGTGTCGATGGGCTTGCCAATACGCTGGATTCCCTTATCAATGATACGGGCAACCGGTGTATTATTGTTCTTGGCGAAATTCCGGGCTGCTGTAATATTTCCGCTCACAATATTATCCCGGATGATATTCATGAAATTGCTGTCGATCTTGCCGGCATTACGGATGGCAATAGTCCTTTCTGCAAATACGTATACAGCCAGCAAAAGCATCAGGGCAAGCGGAATCATGATCCAGCCGCCCATTTTCAGTAATTCAAAAAAACTTAAATGCCCGTCCTGGTTGGTGTCTCCTGCTGCAAATTGTGTGGCTTTCTGTACCGAATCAGCAATCTGTAAAAAGTCGATCATAGTTTTTTTCTTTAGGTGTAAAAGTAGGGTGTTGACTTTTATGTTCTATTCAGCCGTTATCAACAGTTCTGAATAACAAAAGCCAAAACGAGAAAAATAATGCCACGTTGTTCTGAATGGGAAAGTTTTAGAGTTCTTTAACAAGGACCGGGATTAGTTAACTGGTTTATTAGTTGAAAAGGTATATCAACCAAAAAAAGGTGCGGCCTTTTTATTAAAAGACTGCACCTATAAAACAATAAACTAATAAACTAATTACTGCTTCGTTCCCGCCTGCTTGACCATCAAGGCCTGTATTTGCTTCATAGTACCTTCCATTCCATCGGGGCTTCCGTCAAGGAATATTACATTGCCTTTACCATATTCAGCAAAGTTCTTGATCGCCTCTGTCCACATACTGAATAAAATAACATTGGTATCCAGGTTGGCCTGCTTCATTTGCTCAGCAGCTTCTGTCATACCCTGGGCTACTTCTCTTCTGAACAAAGCGACACCCTGTCCACGAAGGCGGGCGGCTTCTTTTTCTGCCTCTGCTGCGATCTTAATGGCATTACCATCAGCTTCAGCCTGCTTGGTCTTGGTGATCAGCAATGCCTGGCCTTCATTTTCAGCCGCAGCCTTCAGGTTATTGGAGGCTACTACCTTGCTCATGGAGTCAAGGATCATTTTGTCAAAAGTGATATCGTTGATCTGAAGGTCCAGCAGGTGGTAACCCCAGCTTTCCAGGCCTTGGTCAACATGTTCCTTAACAAACTCTACAATTTCCCTTCTTAGTCCCAGTATCTCCGCCTGCTTTTTGGTAGCCACATAAGCCCTGATATTTCCCTCAATGGTTCGGATTAGTGCCTGCATCAGGTCTTTATCGCTGATGAATTTAAATGCCACCTTTTTAATTGTCTCCTCTTCTGAATTCTGCACTGAATACAGCAACATACTTTTGAAATAAACATTGGCCTGGTCGGCAGTTACGGCCTGGAATTCCAGTTCCACAGAACGGTTTTGTATAGAAACCTTCCGGAAAACATTTTCCAAAATAGGTATCTTAAAATTCAACCCCGGTCTGGCCACCCGGCGATATTTACCAAACATGGTTATTACGCCAATATAACCCTGGTTAATAGTGAACAACCCGCTGAAAAAAATAAAGAGCAGCAGCAGCAACCACCAGTATTCGCTTAAAAATTTTGAAAAGTCCATGGTATATGTTTTTTGATTAATGCAATTTACGATTAACTTTTTTCCTCGCATATCATGGCCAGGTGAACCATCGTTTCTACCGCCTTGTTCATATCCTGCACACTGATATGCTCCAGTTTGGAATGGATGCCCTGTTCTCCGGCAAAAAGGTTAGGGCAGGGCAAGCCCATAAAAGAAAGACGGCTGCCATCGGTGCCTCCGCGGATGCTTTCCATCTTTAATGCAAGGCCGGCACGGGCAATGGCTTCTTTGGCATATTCCACCACATGCGGATTAACATCCAGCACTTCTTTCATATTGCGGTATTGTTCCGTCACAATAAATTCAAAAGATGCTTTGGGATACGTACGCATCCTTTCTTCTATTTGCGTACGCAGGTAATCTTCTTTCTTTTTCAAACCATCTGTTTCAAAATCACGGATAATGAACTCAATGGTACATTTCTCCGCTATACCTTCCACCCTTACCGGGTGTATGAAACCTCTTTTTCCTTCTGTTGACTCAGGCGACAACCTGTCCTTGGGCAGTGCCGCCAGTACTTCACCGGCAATTTTTAAAGCGTTGATCATTTTCCCTTTGGCATAACCGGGATGAGCAATCACACCATGTATGATCACTTTAACCCCATCAGCACTGAAAGTTTCATCTTCCAGTGAACCGGCATCGCCCCCATCCAGGGTGTAGCCAAAATCAGCAGCCAGTTTCTTCAGGTCCACTTTAGCCGTGCCTTTGCCCACTTCTTCATCAGGGGTAAATAAAATTTTGATGGCACCATGCTTTACTTCTTTATGGGTCATGAGGAAATTGGCCATATCCATGATCTCTGCCACACCGGCTTTATCATCGGCACCTAGTAAGGTGGTACCGGATGCAGTGATAATATCGTTCCCCATCTGCGTTTTCAGGTAGGGATATTCGCCCATTTTCAATACCTGGGAAGTATCATCAGGCAGAACAATATCCTGACCCTGGTAGTTTGTATGCAGCAATGGCTTAACGCCGGTGCCGCTGCAATCCGGCGCTGTATCCACATGTGCACAGAAGCAAATCACCGGCACTTTTTTATTGGTAGTGGACGGAATGGTGGCATATACATACCCATTTTCATCCATATGGGCATCTGCAATGCCCATGGCCTTTAATTCATCGGCAAGCAGCCTGCTTAGGTCTTTTTGCTTTTCTGTAGTTGGATAAGTTTCAGACTGCGGATCACTTTGTGTATCAATCTGCACATACCGCATAAATCTTTCAGCGGCAGTAAACTTATAGTTTTGAAACATAATTCATTATTAGGGGCATCGAATATACGATTAAAAGAGAGGCGGTAAAAACCACTTGCTTAAAACCCGGAATTTGCCTATCTTTTAGCTTCACCAAAAACCAACTACAATGAAAAAATGGTTAATCGGCTCCCTGGTTGGAGCTGTATTGCTTTTTGGATGGCAATTTCTTTCCTGGACAGTTTTAAAATTGCATGATGCTGAAGCGAAATATACTTCCGGGCAGGACAGTGTATTAAACTACCTGAGCAGTGCTTTAAAAGAAGATGGAATTTACATGTTACCTACAGTACCTCCCGGCACACCCGAAAAAGAAGCCATGGAACTGGGTAAAAAAATGGACGGAAAGCCATGGGCGACTGTCATGTATAAAACAGCTTATAAGAATGACATGGCCCGTCCTATGATCCGCGGTTTCCTGGTAGACTTGTTCCTTGTTTTTTCTCTCATTTATATACTTACAAGGGGAGGCACCCCCAAAGGCCTTCGGGTTTTTGCCGGATCGGTAGCGTTAGGGCTTATTACATTTTTGTGGGGGCCTTATACGCAGCACAATTGGTTTCAAACCCCTGTACCAGCTTTGCATGGCCACCTGATTGATGCCATTGTTGCCTGGGGATTAACCGGTATTTGGCTTGGCTGGTGGCTGAATAAAAAGTAAAAAAAACAGTTCATAGTTCATGGTTTAAAAAAGCACCAATAAACCATGAACTATGAACTTATTGCTATACGAAAATTATGGCATAATGATCAGCGGGCTTCCGCCTACAATCTCAACTAACTCCAAATCAAAGACCAGGTCTTTACCTGCCAGCGGGTGGTTTGCATCGAGCATAACCGTTTCATCCTTTATTTCCACAATGGTAACCTGGAATTGCTGGCCCTGTCCGTCACTCATCACCAATGGCATACCTACAGCAATTTCCATATCCTCGGGAAACCTTTCCTTGGGCATATCAATTACCATCTCAGGGTTGCGGGGCCCATATGCTTCATTAAAAGGAATATTGATCGTTTTCTTTTCTCCTACAGCCATTCCGGTAACGCCTTCATCAAATCCTTTGATGACCATTCCGCTGCCCACTTCAAATTCCAGCGGCTCCCTTCCTTCGGAGGAATCAAAGGTTTCACCGGATGTTAACTTACCGTGATAATGCACTTTTACCTTATCACCACTTTTTACCTGTGCCATTTTGTAACTTTTTTGAATTTAAAATAAGGTGCAAGGTAGGCCAAATACCGTTATGCAACCATTAAAGTTTTAGAAGCTTCTTGCTGATAATTTAGTATTTTGACGATCAAATAAAACGAAAATGAAATTGCTGAAAATACTACTGGTTACCTGTATCATGATTGGTTTTACAGCAAACAGTTTTGGCCAAAAACCACCCAAAAAATCAAAACCAAAAGAATCAACCTCATCACCCAAACCACCTCCGCCTCCACCACCACCCCCTCCTCCTCCGCCGCCACCTGCAGTACAACTAAAAATCACTCCCGGTGCAGAAAGGCTGGCCAATTATCTGCCTTTATTAAAAGGGAAACGGGTGGGTATTTTTGCCAACCAGACATCCATGGTGGAAAATACACACCTGGTGGACACCCTTCGCAAACTGGGTATTGACATAAAGGTCATCTTCGGTCCTGAACATGGTTTCAGGGGTACAGCTGACGCCGGTGAAAAAGTGGGTAATTATGTTGACCAGAAAACAGGTATACCTGTAATCTCTCTTTATGGTGCAAAAAGAAGGCCCTCTGCGGAAGACGTTAAAGATGTAGACGTACTGGTTTTTGATATACAGGATGTGGGTGTCCGTTTCTATACATTCATTTCTTCACTGGAAGAGTTCATGGAGGCTGCCTTTGAACTGAAAAAGCCATTACTTCTTCTTGACAGACCAAATCCCAATGGACATTATGCAGATGGGCCGGTGCTGGATAAAAAGTACAAATCATTTGTGGGCATGCAGCCGGTACCCATTGTATATGGGATGACGATTGCCGAATACGCCATGATGCTGGTAGGTGAAAACTGGCTTTCTGATAAGGCAAACGCCTACACGACTTATTTCAGGAACCTCGAACAACATAACCCTGACACTCCTTTTCATTTCATGGTAATAAAATGTCAGAACTATAACCACCGAAACAAATATGTGCTGCCGGTAAAACCATCACCTAATCTTCCCAATATTCAATCCATATATCTATATCCGTCTACCTGTTTCTTTGAAGGTACTGTATTAAGTGAAGGAAGGGGAACTGACAAACAATTCCAGGTGTTTGGGCACCCTACCCTGCCAAAAGATCTTTATTCCTTTACCCCTGTACCTAATGAAGGAGCCAAAGAACCCAAACTAAAAGGCCAGCTTTGCTATGGGTGGGATCTGAGCGGCAGTGTGGCCGAAGTCTTAAACCTTGTTGATAACCGGGTACAAATAAAATGGCTGCTGAAAGCCTATGAACTCTTTCCCCAAAAGGATAGTTTCTTCTTAATCCCTAAATCCGGTAATATGGAACAGTCCTTTTTCACTAAACTGGCCGGCAACAATGAATTATGGCAACAGGTAAAAGCCGGTAAAAGTGAAGAAGAAATCCGGAAAAGCTGGGGACCGAAATTGGATGAATTCAAAACTATTAGAAAGAAGTACCTTTTGTATGAGGATTTTGATCAATGATTATCTCTTCAAGATGATCATGAAATAAGACTGCAATAAGTAGAGTACCGATGTCGGAGAAAAATACCTGTTACAAAAATGTATAAAAATGAAGCAGCAGGAATTGAGTAACTTCCATTAATTATCAAAATAAATATGAAAAAACTACTCTCCTTACAGTTGGTCTTATGCGCATCAATCTGCTATGCTCAGCCTGCTGAGGATTACTATGGCCCTGTATCTATAACTTTTCACGGCTTTATCTGTAACCGCCCTACAAATGATGACCCCTTAGGGGGTGATGGTGTGGGCGATGAAGTAAGTGTACATTTCTGGGACTGGACAACAGTCACAAATAACAAGGCTCATTATAATGGTGTTACCAAAATATATGGTGAAGATTTTCTGTTACCATTCAGAATTAAAGCCGGTACATCCACCATTAACGGGGGATTAAAAGCCGGGGACAGCTATTACCGGGAAGGCGTATATGGAGATAATAATCCTGAGATGCTTACCAGCTATTCCATCGTTAATACTTTCTGCAGCCAGAATACACTTATTGTTATTCTCCCCACCATTTGGGAGAACGACCAGGGGCCATTGCATATAAAGCCACTACAGGATTTTGGCGTAGAGGCAAATAAAGCTTTTAATGATATCGCTATAAAACAAAAACTCTGGGAGTTCCGTGATAATTACGTTTACAATGACAACAATCCATATGGTTATTTTTTAGCGGGTAGATATTTTGGGCTTGATGCCAAATTTGCAGGATTATTTACATCTCAAAAAAACAAACTTGCAACCCGGCCAATCGGTCTTTTCCCTAACTGGGATTTCAGTTCGCAAGTACTCGTACTTACCCCAAAGACAATAAAAATCATTGCCGAGAAAGACTATGGATATGGGAAAGGCATTATCCCTGTTTCATTTAATGAAGAGACCCTTGGCAATACTTTCGGGCATGGCAATTATATTCTTTTATTAAGAGTAGTGGCAGATATCAAAGACAGAAATGCTCCGTCGTCAGCCATCTATTCAGTAGGGGTAAAAGTGAATAATGCTGCCGCAGGTGAAGAGTATAAATTTTTACTTAATGCAGCAGGAAAGTTTGACAGCATATCGATAAAAAGCCCAAACACAACTGCAAATTTTCGTGTAAAAATGGCCGCCGGTCAGCAATATATTTTATCTCAAACTTCCGGCACCAGAATATGCCTGTCCACAAACAAGATTGGCTTTATTTCAAGGGATACAATCATAACAGTAAATTGTACGGCACCGTCTTCCGTTTATAAACTAAATGTATTTAATTCAAGTTCATTAATGCCGGTAAAAGACAGATACGAACTTGAACTTGATGGCAGTGAGCGAATCATCCTGGATACAGGGCATAGATTGGCAACTTTTTCAAAACTTTTCAATACAGGTGATTCTTTTAAAGTGAGGATAGTATCTACACCAAGACCTTCCAATCTAATGGCTGCAGCGTCTAAGGATAGTATTGCACAAGGTGTTTTTAACGATCAGGATATTGACATCTATTTTTATTGCACCCCTCCTCCATTGACTATCCTAAAGATGAATATAACCGGTATTGAAAGCGGTGAAACTTTCAATTTCGCAGACAATTATGGCAGGCGACAATATGTTTCATTTAATACGACTGTTCATCTCGGGGGATTTCCTGTTGGAGACCCGCTGATAATAAGACAAACTTCAGGGCCAAGGCCATGTGTTATTACACCCACTTCGGCTGTTGTACCTGCTAATGCGCTTACCCTGCAATGCAAATGCGGAAAACCATTTACACCACCTCCTGCTCCTGCCAATAAATATGATTTAGTAAGCCGTAGCAGCGATGATAAAGTTCTAAGTACTTACTATGAGAGCTGGTCGCCGGTTATAAGCGGCGAAAATGAAGATGAAGGAAGGTTTGTTGCCTTTGCAATGTATGGGAAGGGGATTGACGGCTCAAGTGGCAACTATCGTCAAATATTCTGGAGAGACCGTAAACAGGGCATTACAAAACTAGTCAGCAAAAATGCTGCTGGCGAGGAAGGGAAGGGAAACAGTGCGGCTCCTTCCATATCGGCGGATGGCCGTTATGTTGTGTTTGAAACAGCTGCCACTAATCTTGCCCCCGGTGATGTAAATACTTATCTCCGGGATGTTTTCCTTTGGGACCAGCAAACCGGCAAGCTCGAATTGATAAGTAAAACAGCCGGGGGGCAAACAGGAAACGGAGAAAGTTATGAACCGGTCATTTCAGGTGACGGGAACACTATTGCCTATACCTCTAATGCCAGTGACATTGTAAAACTGGAACCGGTTTTCAATACACCGAATATTTATATATACGATGTACGGAGCGGCACCACCAGTTTTATAACCAAAGATTATGAAACCGGTAAGGCTGCCAGTGGTTACGCTCCCACTATTTCAGACGATGGAACAAAGATCGCTTTTTGTGCATATAGCAACCGGCTGGTTAAAGATGATAACAACAACCTCTGGGATATATTTCTGTGGGAAAAAGGAAGTACCACATTAAAGCGAATCAGCAAGACCGCAGCCGGTGGAGAAAGAAACCAGGGGACAGAAAGCTCCAGCCGTGTGGTATGGCCTGCCATTTCCGGCGATGGCAGCAGTGTTGTGTTTGCCACTACATCATCCAATATTGTTGGTGATGATAAAAATGAAGCTCAGGATATATTTCTTTATAATACCAATTCAGGAAGTATTAAACGAGTCAGTACATTGAATAATACAGAAGGAGATGGTGACAGCCCTGTCGGACAAGGCGAAAGAATTGGCATCAGCTATGATGGCAACTGGATCACATACAACACCAATGCAACAAATTTAAGTGTGCCAAAAGGAAACATACTTTTACAAAACACAACCACAGGAAAAATCATTCCAATAACAACACTCACTATTGGCAGTACGGCAAGGCCCATGCTTTCAAGGCACGGTTATTATGTAGTGGCAGGTTGCAGTGAGCCATATGACAAACGCTTTTCCTCATCGGGCTTGTTTACCATTTATACAAATTTGGGAAACATGCAATAATAGTGAGATTTTAAAATGAAAAAGAAATATCTTTTTGTCTTTTGCGCTGCTATAATGCCGAAATTGATGATAGCGCAACCCAGCCAGCAACAACGCATAAAAGACAGCGTAATTGGCTGGTGGTCAGTTTTACCTAAGAAAGCAACAACACCTGACAATAATAACGGTTATACTTTTACAGTAGCACAACAGGAAAATTTGAATGAGATAATACGCTGGATGTATAAAACGTATACACCGGTGGCAGGCCTCGGCACTTTCAAAAAAAATTTTGATGCGGATCTTGGCGCACAGAAAAGGTATCCGCCGCATTATTATGGAGTTGAATTCAGAATTTGGGATGTGAGTTTTGATAAACAATGGCTTACACCCGAAGGAAAATTCAGGCCCATTGATGAACAATATACTTCGTTCTATATTTTAATAAATGCAATACCTGAAAACAAACCGGTTATATTTGTCAATAACTCCGACCGTTATGTATTCACCATGCTGCCGGATGGAAGTGGTGGTGAACAACTCAAAGAACAAAGAAAAGACAGTGACCCCAATATTCATTCGAATGTATATCCCTACTTAAAGTATAAAAGCAATTATCAGAATATTTATTTGGCGCCGGGGAATAAGCTTCCAATAGCAACAGTCAGCAAAGGCGAGTTATTGAATATGGCAGAATCATCAATTGAAACGCTTCTGAAAACTGAACTTGAAAAAGTAAAGCAACAATTCTCCAATAGCAAGGCTCAGCAGGATGCATATGCATACAGGAAAAAAGATATTGAGAAATACAGAACAGAAATACAAAAGCTGAGAAATAAACATATAAATTCACTGGATCAGCCGGCCGTTGTTAATAATCCCGAAATCACCATATACAGCTTCTCTGCAAATACTGACCCTTTTGAAATCAGCGAAAACCAGAGGGAATGGAAACAATATTACACCGTACACCAATACACAAAAGATTTATTAACAAAATGCAGAACCGATAAGCCGCAATGGATAGTCATAAGTTTTCCATTTATTACAAAAGACAGGGGAAACCAATTAACTGAAATGTATAAGGCCATAACTGAAAATTTCAATTATGAATATGTGTTCAACTATTTCTTTAACCCGGAAAAAGTAAAGGGCATTATTTACAAACCTGCTGATGAAGAGGGATTGAAAAAAAGATTAAATAGTTATAATAGAACAAAACAGAAATAATCCAATTACAGCATAAAGCTGTTTTAGGTATAACACCAGAACGGAGATCTGTATTTACAAAAACATTTTCAAACAATTTCCTGGCCGAAAAAATAACTGCCATTTTCAGGGGAAATAATTTATAGAACTGAAAATACATTTAAAAAACATTTTACCATGAAACGGGCATTTTTCCCTTTATTTCTACTACTTAGTTGCA
>DASUDW010000192.1:0-2898 GCA_036275415.1 Chitinophagaceae bacterium
CCGGGAAACTTTCCAGGAAGAAATGAAAAAATTCCAGGAGGCACAGGCTGAAATACTAAAAGCCGTACTTTCAAAAGATGAATATGAAATCTGGAAAGAAAAGATCGCTCCGTCTATGCGACCCCAACGTCCCGGTGGTGGTGGTCCCCCTCCGGGTGGCGGCCAGTAATTTCAATGAATGATTTTTCAGCCGGTTTGCAACACAGCAAACCGGTTTTTATTTTTTAGCAGCAATACGTCTTTTGTTTTTTTATACCGCCGGATTGAATGTAAAAGAGCTATAGTCGTGATAAACGGTAACTAATATTAAAGTTCTTTTTTTATTTTAGGAATGTAAATCTCTCTATTTACTAAACGGTAAATCATGGCAAAAAAATCAACCGGTACAAAGAAGCTGGCTGTATTAAAAACAAAAGAAAATGATGGCGATGTTTCTGCTTTTTTGGCTACCCAGGCAGATGAGCAAAAGAGAAATGACAGCCTTGTCTTACTAAAAATGATGAAAGCTATAACCCGGAAAGAGCCCATGATGTGGGGAGGCAGCATTGTAGGCTTCGGGAAATATATTTTTTCTTCTCCTAAAACCGGCCGCAGTGGCGAATGGTTCATGACAGGGTTTTCCCCGAGAAAACAAAACATAACCATTTATTTCATAACCGGATTTTCCAATTATGGAGAACTACTGAAAAAGTTGGGAAAATATAAGATAAGCGGCGGAAGCTGTCTGTATATTAATAAACTGGCGGATGTGGATATGAAAGTGCTGAAAGAGCTGGTATCTGCTTCCTGGAAACAAATGAAAGAAAAATATTCATAAACATACCTGTTTCACTTTTGGAAACAGGGTCAAAACCAATCAACATGCAACATGCAATCAGCTGGTTCGAAATCGGAACCACCGACCTGGAAAGGGCTACCCGATTTTATGAAACAATTTTTGGCGTTAAGCTAATACCCCTGGATCTGCCCAATATCAAAATGCGGATGTTTCCACTGGATGATATGATGACACAGGTAGGTGGTGCTTTAGTAGACAGCGGCGGCTTTCATAAGCCATCTGCTACTGACGGTCCATTAGTGTATTTAAATGGAAATCCGGATGTGCAAACTGTTTTGGATAAAGTGGAAGCTGCCGGCGGAAAAATAATGGTACCCAAGACACAAATTTCTGAAGAATATGGTTATATGGCTGTCATCATAGATACAGAAGGAAACAGGATCGGTTTGCATTCTGTTCCGCAATAATTAATTATGAAAAAAGCAATTTTATCAGCTATTTGTTTCTTATTTGTTCTCCTTTCCTGCAGGCAGGATGACAAAAAATCAATTGATACGTTCACCTGGCTTTCCGGTTCCTGGGAAATGAAAGAAAATGACGGTACTGTAACAGAAGAATGGAAGCAGGTAAACGATAGCCTGATGGAAGGCCAATCAGATTTTATTAAAGGCGACTCTGTTCTTCCGTTTGAAACTATCCGGCTATACCGGAAGGGGCTTGATTTTTTTTATGAAGCAAAAGCAGCAGGACAAAACAAGGAACAACCTGTAGCTTTTAAGATCACATCTTTTTCCGATAGTAGTTTTATTGCAGAAAATCCATCACATGATTTTCCGAAAAAGATTACTTACCTGCTGATTACAAATGATTCCATTCATGCATTTGTTGATGATGGTAAATCTGTGCCGGAAAAAAGGGCTGACTTTTATTATAAAAGAAATAAAAACTAAAAACGTATATGCAATCCAAGGCCACAACTGTTGACGCTTACCTCGCAGAATTGCCGGAAGACAGGCAAAAAGCCGTTGCAAAACTCCGATCTGTAATTAAAAAAAATTTACCCAAAGGTTTTAAAGAGTCAATGGGCTATGGCATGATGGGCTGGTGTGTGCCGCACAGCATTTACCCGGCAGGTTATCATTGCAATCCCAAAGACCCCTTGCCTTTTATGGGACTGGCTTCTCAGAAAAACTCAATCAACCTTTACCATATGGGTATTTATGCTAATCCTAAACTGCTTAAATGGTTTCAGGATGCACATGCAAAGGCAAGTCCTAAAAAATTAGACATGGGCAAAAGCTGTATTAGGTACAAAAAGCCGGAAGACATTCCTTATGATCTGATTGGTGAACTTGCTTCAAAAATTTCGGTCGATGAATGGATAAGCATGTATGAATCTGGATTTAAAGATCACCGCAAGAGCAAATAGTATCACCTATTAATATTATGAATATGAAAAGGCTGTTTTTGGTGTTAAGTTTATTTGTTACATCTCATGCATTAACACAGGATAGTACTAAAGTAAAAATGAAAGAATGGCTGGGGGTACTTACACTTACAGAGAAGTTTACAATGGAGGCCAACTGGACGGCAGGCGACCAGGCTGTGGTAGGTGAACATTTTCAACGATTAGTAATGATGAAGCAAAGCGGTATAGTAATACTGGCCGGCCGCATGGACTTACCGCTTAATGATCCTGAAATGAAAGGCCTGGTAATATTCTATGCCAAAGATGAAAAAGAGGCATATCAGTTTATGCAGGAAGATCCCGCTGTAAAGGCAAAAATTATGCAGGCAAAGGTTTATCCTTATGGTGTGGCCGTCAATAAGTGTGAGTGAGTTTCTTTTAATAGTTAAACAGTAAAACACTGGTTTTACTGAACTGTACTTCTTTTTCTTTGTTATACCCTAAAATATTTTATGCAAAAAGCAATCTCCGGCTATCACCTGCTGATGATTCTAACAGCTGTGGATGGTGAATTAAATGTAAATGAAGACCTGGTTGTCAGGGATTGGTTAAGCCGGCATTTTACGGTAAAGCCCAATCTTGATAACGAAATGGAAGTAATCAGCTCATTACGGAAGAGTGATTATGTTTCGCACTTCCATACACATATGAA
>DASUDW010000193.1:0-2404 GCA_036275415.1 Chitinophagaceae bacterium
GCAAAGGCAAATATCAATGTAAATACCAGGGAAAACTGGATCGTAGGATCCGATGAAATATCTGACCAGATTTTTTTAATTCCGACTTCAAACAGCAATTTCAGTGTCACAAACAGAAATAATAATGCTTCCAGTGCTGTGAGTGCCACAATGGGTTTACGGGCTTCCCAGGGGTAAGGTCTGAATAATGTTACATTGACTGCAGCAGGAAATTTGGCCAGCATTCCCCCGATACCGGAACCCACATTGCCCAGGCTATAAGCCGAACCCTCATCACCTGATACCCATTTGATATAGTCTCGGGTCACTTCAGAGGTTTTTGCCAATTTATCCAGGGAATACTGCCCCAGTTGCGCTGAGAAACTACTCAGACCCACTAAAGTGACCCCCGTTATTATTGCAATCATGATGAATTTAGCGAGGTTCCTGGCATAGCTGTTCCGGATACTTCGTGTGTAGTAAAAAAAAATCCACAATAGTAATGCGGGAAGAAAGCTCATGGCGATGTATAATTTTATCTGCACGAGCAGCATAAAACTAAGAATTGCAATAATAATCACCTTAGGACTGAAATTTCGTTTAACTACCAGTTGCACCGTGCTGTTAAAAAGCCATCCCAGGGCAAAAAGACATACAGTGTCTTTAAAAATACCGGACCCCCATACAATGGTACTGGGTATATATAGTGCTGCATAGGCCAATGGTTTGGTTAGGTTCGGATATAGTGTGGCAAAAGCCCTGAACATGGCCCACACCCCCCAAAAAGAGAGAAATGCAAATGAAACAGCTGTTAGAATAAAACTATTAAAAGTAAAAAAATTGATAAAAGAAGATATTATACAAACTGTAAAGGTGGCTTTGTCCCGGTAAAAATAAATACCATCTGCATAGTTATAAAATACCGGGTCATTTGGGTTTATTGTTCTTGTTATCAGTTCCAGCCATGTGCGGGGTGATAAGCTGAAAATTTCATTAATATATCTTGAATTGTGATATATATTGATCGTATCGCCACCGTCATAATAATAAGTGTAAATGAAACTAATAAACAGCGCTCCAATTATTTTTAAGCTTAAAAGTGGAATAAAATATGGCCGCCAGGGATGATTTTTTTTATAATGTTTATTCCTGAAACTATAAGCAATTTTATAAAAAATTGCCAGGTATAGAGGAAGCAGCAGGTAATCAATAAGGGGGATTAATGTATAGTTATAGAGGTCATTCATCTTATCAATCAACAGTTAGTAATGTTCTGATATGTGTGGAATAACAGGCATCACCGGTTTTTCATCAGCCGGTAAACAACGTCTTTCAAAAGTAAAGGATTCTGCCGATACCCTGTTTCACCGGGGGCCGGATGGGGGTAATTACTTTATGGATGATGTATGTGCATTGGGCCACCGGCGGCTGAGCATTATTGATACTTCTGCCAATGGCAACCAGCCGATGCAAGACCCCTCGGGCCGGTATGTGATCATCTTCAACGGGGAAATCTTTAATTACCGGGAACTGCGGCAACAATATTTTCCGGAAAAGAAAGACTGGCATTCGCAATCCGATACAGAAGTGTTGCTGCACCTTTACTTACAACTGAAGGAAAAATGCCTGCCGCTTTTGAGTGGTTTTTTTGCACTGGCTATTTATGATCAACAGGAAAAGGAACTATTCCTTGCCAGGGACCGGTTTGGTAAAAAACCCCTTTATTATCATTACATCCCTGATCATTTTTTTGCTTTTGCCTCCGAATTAAAGGCCCTGCAGGATTATGGGATACCGCAGTCGATAGATATGGTTTCACTGCAACAATACCTGCAGCTGAATTATATACCGGAACCCCATTCTATTTTTGAAGAGGTGAAAAAGCTGCGGCCCGGACATTATATGACCATCAGGTCCGGCCAGCCGGAAGAGAAATCTTATTATGAACTGGACTGGAGCCATACCAGTACTAATATTTCGTACGATGCCGCCTGTCAACAGTTAGTGCAGCTGATGGATGCCTCTGTGCAGGGGCGGATGATCAGTGATGTTCCTTTAGGCGCTTTTCTCAGCGGGGGCATCGATTCTTCCGTAGTGGTGGCACTGGCCAGCCGGTATACTGATCAGTTAAATACATTTTCTATAGGGTATAAAGACCATCCATTCTTTGATGAAACAAAGTATGCGGAACTGGTTGCCAAAAAATACAATACCCGGCATACTGTTTTTTCGCTGACCAATGATGATTTCCTGGAACATATTGATGATGTTCTCAACAGCATCGATGAACCCTTTGCTGATTCTTCCGCCATACCGGTGTATATTTTAAGTAAGCATACCCGTAAGGCTGTTACGGTGGCACTGTCCGGTGATGGCGGTGATGAGGTGTTTGCCGGTTACAATAAACATGCGGCAGAATTACGGA
>DASUDW010000194.1:0-18333 GCA_036275415.1 Chitinophagaceae bacterium
CATGTTTATGATCCCGGCTCCGACAAAGGCAAGAACCATCAGGCTTACCACAGAACTGCTTTGTAACACGGCTGTTACAAGGGCCCCGCCGCCTATTGATTTGATCTTACTGGCTGTTTGCTTCTTGAGATAAAGTTTAAACCGCCGGCCGGCCATTTGCTGCAAAGAGGCTTCCATAAAACTGACACCCAGAAGAAATATAGCCACCCCTGCCAGCACTTTCCATATGTCAACAGATACAGGCATAGTGACGGTAAATTACCAAAAAACAAAGTGGAATTATCTGTCTAAAATCAAACGAAAGGTGAATTTCATCAATAGATCAAATGGGATGGAGTCCGAAATGAATAAGATTGTTTAGTAGAATTACCTTCTCAAATCGGGTAAAAATCACATTGTTAAAAAGATTAAAATGATCGTTTTTTGTATTAAACCATATCACCACTATGAAACTGATGATGTACTTAAATAACGACCTTATCGATTCGGTAATTGTTGACGATGAGAAAGTTCCCGTACCCGGCTACCTCGGGGAATTCAAAAGGCAGATGAAAGTTAAATATCAAAACCTGATCAGGGAATCTGGCATAGCTCCTCAATTTTACGTAGTTGTAACCAATATTCCGGAAGGCAAATCGGAAATGACAAATAATTAAACCCCCGGCCTCCAATTAATAGTTGAAAGTATTTTCCATTCACCCGGCTCCAATTTCAGCAAGCTTAATGATGAGGTGGTAAATGATTCCTCCAGTTCCATTGTTGAAAAATAACTCCAGGCACTGGTAAAGGCAGAAGGCCTTACATCCCGGGTAGCAACGGTTATATGCGGATGGAATGCCCTGTCGTCTTTCTTTATTTCACTCCCAAAATGCCGGACAAAATAACTTTCTGCTTCCTTTTTAAATTCAGTCAGTAATAAATTTTCTGTCACATTCACAAACAGTACTTTTTTATGAAAATGCCCGAATCCGGATAGGTTGATTACGACTTCTTCAATAGCTGACCGGAAGCTTTCAAAAACTTTCCTAAGCTCCTCCTGTTTTGCATTAGCCATCCAAAATGGCGGAACAATTGTAATATGTGCCGGGGATTTCATGGCCACCACACAACCGAATTCCTTTTTCATCCACAGCTTCATTTTCCCGACCCGTTCATTTATTCTATCGGGGCAAAGAATAGCAATATAAAACATGGAGTATGTATCAGAACGGTTCATTATCCTTGCCGGTTAATCCAAAAATAATTACCAGCCAATGCCATAATCTTCCCCGTTATTGCTGCTACCGCCCCAGAAACTACCGTGTTTCCAGTCGAAGAAAATGGCATTGATGGGACCACTGGTTCGGTTGCCCGTGGTAACCTTATAGCCCATTTTTTTTAATTCATCACGGGTACTTTCCGGTGTCGTATTGCTTACCAATATTTCACCCGCCCGTGGTCGCCTGTCTTCAACCTTTATACCGCCCAGCGATAGCCATAACTGGTTGGTATTGATATTAGCTGCTTCAGAAGCCTGCTGAACGGTCATATTAAACTCCACCATATTCAGAAAAAACTGTAATAAATTCTGATCCTGTGTATCGCCCCCCTGCACAGCAAATGACAGGAAAGGCTTGCCTTCTTTCATAGCCAGTGATGGCGTAAGTGTTACCCTTGGTCTTTTCCCCGGTTCAATAACATTAAACGGGTTAAGGCTTGAATCCAGCACAAAACTTTGCAGCCGTTGGCTCATTCCCACACCGGTATTTCCGGCAATACAGGCTGGTAACCATCCGCCGCTGGGGGTAATGGACACGACCCAACCATCTTTATCTGCAGCTTCTACAGAGGTAGTACCCATCCATAACCTTTCTATATAAGTCTCATCAGAATATGCTGTGCCGGCAGAATCATGTGCCGGTAAAAAATTGCGGTTCCCATCTCCGGTGCTGTTCCATTTTTTTAATAACTCCTTGTAAGGATTTTCTTTCCCTTCAAATGGATAAGGGTCACCGGGACCAATGGCAGGATCATTTTTGTCGGGTTTGATCAAAGCGGCCCTCTGCTTTGCATATTCCTTACTTAATAATCCACGGATGGGTTCCTGCGGGGCAAAATAAGGATCACCATAATAAAAATCACGGTCAGCAAAGGCAAGGTTCATAGCCTGGTAAACTGTGTGAATATACCTGGGACTGTTATAACCCATGGCTTTCAGGTCATAATTCTCTAAAATATTTAAGGCCTGCAACATGGATGGACCCTGTGTCCATTGCTGCAACTTATATACATCAATACCTTTGTAACTTACTTTGAGCGGCTCTTCTTCTATAGGCTTCCATTTGGCCAGGTCTTCCAGGGTAATTAAACCGCCTTGTTCCTGGCACCCTTTTACAAATTCTTTGGCAATATCGCCTTTATAGAAACGGTCATTAGCTGCCATGATAGCTTCCTTTCGGCTTTTCTTTTTCTTTAATGCCTCTCTTTCTGCCTCTACCATCCTGGTTAATGTTATCAGCAGATCTTTTTGTACAAAGATTTCACCTGCTTCCGGAGCTTCTCTCTTTTCACCCTGATGCGTTAAAAAAACTTTCTTGCTATAAGGCCATTGCTTAATCCTGTCTTTTCCTCTTTCCATTGAGTTGGCCGTCTGTGCTTCAATCGGGTATCCGGCAGCCAGTTCCATAGAAGGCTTCAACACCTGTTCCAGGCTCATAGTACCATAATTAGCCAGCATATGACAAAGTCCTCCAACAGTGCCGGGTGTAACGGCAGCCAATGGGCCATATTCAGGCGGAAATGCATATCCTTTACTTCTAAAAAAATCAGCCGTGGCACCGGTAGGTGCTACACCCAAAGCATTTATCGCTATTACTTTTTTTGTTTTAGGGTTGTAGATCAAAGCCTGGGTTTCACCACCCCAGCTCAATACATCCCACATGGTACAGGTAGCCGCCAGCATGGCACAGGCAGCATCAACTGCATTTCCTCCTTGTTGAAAGATCATAGATCCTGCAGTGGCCGCCAGCGGCTTACCGGTAATGGCCATCCAGTTTTTACCGTGCAAAGGTGGCTTTTGTGTTTGTTGGGCAGATGCAGATATAGCTACTATGAAAAAAGAGAAAATAAGGAGCCTTTTCATTTTAAGAAATTTGCGATAAAGATAAGGAGGGTGATTAACCAACTACCGGCAGCCTAACAAAAAATGTAGTACCGGCACCTTGTCTGGTATCAAACCAAATATCACCACCGGCTTTCTCCACAATGCCTTTACACATAGCCAGGCCAAGGCCGGTTCCGGATGATTTGGTTGTGAAATTAGGCATGAAGATCCGCTCCTGCATTTCAGCAGCAATGCCTTCCCCGTTATCAGTGATACTGATGATAACTTTCCCCTGTTCCCTTTTTTCATTTACTTCGATCCGGGCATGTCCTTTTTCCCGGCAGGCTTCCACTGCATTGGTGAACAAGTTGGTAAAAAGCCGGTTCATCTGGGTTTTATCTGCATCAATAATAACCTTTTCTAACAGCGGGTACCACACAAACTCAACTTCCTGGTTGGACAAATAAAGATCCCTGAGGGAACTGATGACATCATGCAGGTCAAACAACTCTGCTTTCACATTTCCGATATTGGCAAACTGTGAAAAATCAGCAGCTATTTTAGACAAATGATCAATTTGTTCTACCAATGTATTGGCCACGCTGGCAGAAAGTTCTTTTACATTATCCTGGTTATTATTGATGGCTTTTTGCAGATACTGGATACTCAGTTTCATTGGTGTTAAAGGGTTCTTGATCTCATGCGCCACTTGCCGGGCCATTTCCCGCCAGGCCCCTTCCCTTTCGCTTTTAGCCAGCGCCGAAGCACTTTGTCCCAGTTTGGCTACCATTTTATTGTATTCCTTCACCAGTTCTCCAATCTCATCGTTCCTGCTCCATTCAATGGCTTCATTTTGTTTGCCCAGGTTTACTTCTTTCATTTTATCGCTTATCAGCGAAAATGAATTGGTGATCCTGTTGGTGATAATTAGCGCAATTAACCCTGCTATGAGAAAGATAAATGCATTAAGGTTGATGATGGTAACGAGGAAATTTGATATTTCCTGTCTGAGTTCCGGCTTGGAAGTAAAATAAGGAATGTTAACATAAGCCTCCACCTGCCCTTCTTCATTCCTCACCGGGGAATAAATACTCAGGAAAGAGAAATTGCCTACTTTTTCTTCCTGCACATGCTGTACCTGGCGTAACCGGCTCAGGTGATAAAAAGCCCTGGGCTCCATTTTCTTACTAAGCACTCCTTTAGTATAAACATTGGCTTCTGAAGAAACCTGCAGATCGCCCTTCAGGTCATAGACATTCACATCCACCCCATGAATATCTGAGACCTCGTCAACCAGTTTTTGCAGGCCATTGCCTGAAACAGAATCATAGATTTTGATGACATCATCAAATGTATTGTGGTCAGACATTTTCTTTTCCATCTCATTCACCATGATCTTCATGGTTCGGCTCAGTTTATCGTTATTGCTTTGCCTGTTTCTGCTGATGAAAAAAGAAATGGTGGCCGCACCAATTACCAGGAAAGAGAAAACACTGATAAATATTATTGTACTGTGTACCTGCGAACGAATATTAATCTGAAAGAGTTTTTTTAACCCCTGCCAATGTAAACCCGTACGCACTGCCAGTGATAGTAATTGTAAAACAGCTACCAGGAAAAGAAAAGAACAAAAGATGTAAGAAAACAATGTAACCGTTTCAATAGTTGTTTCTTTTTTCCTGGCTATAACCACTACTTTTTCCTTACTGGCCCTGTACCATAATTCATCATAATCACCGTTTACTTTTACCGAATATTCTTCTTTTGGAATTTCATCACTGTTTAACCAGGTTGCAAAAGGGTAATTGCCCGGCGGTGACACAAGCCGGTTCTTTATATACACAGCATTGGAATAGATAGGTGAATTCTCCGGGTCTGCACCCTTATTTTGCCTGAACAATTCAGGGAAAAGAGCATCGCGGCTAAAATTTTTCAGGTTGGACACAATGAAGAATGACCCTATTTTAACCCCGGCCGTATCCCTGACCTCCCTCCGGATTATATAATTGAATTTATCAAAAGAGGTTTCATAATAGTATAGTCCCTCGGTAGCAGTGGGCCTGGATTGAACAGTATAAATGACATTCAGTGCTTCATACCCGGTAGGATCATCGTTAAAAAGAGCCCTGTTCAAGGAATCGTAAACATAGAGCCTTGTATCATATTTATTCAAAAACCCGCTGTAGTTACCGGTTATAATACTGTCCCGTAACTTCCTACCGTCTTCCTCCTGATGAAAGCGGTGAAAATTACCGCTCAAAAAATCATTGTCGAGGTATTTTACTGCAATACTCATCAGCATCTCGCTGGAAGGATCTGTTTGAACGGCCAGTTTTTCTGCAATAGACTTCCTCTTTTCCCATTCCACTTTTGAATTCTGCGACAACATGATCGCTGCTATGGATGCTGAAAAAATAAATATCCAGGTGAGTATGCTGGCGATATTGATCCTGACCCGGTTCAGGAAAACTCCTTTACTGTTAATAAGCCAGGTATATAAAAGCAACCAGGGCAACACCGGCAAATAAAACAACACATCCCGGGTACCTGAACGCAAAGTGAGGTATGCCAATCCTGTGAAACCTATACCAAAGTAAACGAGATAGGTACTGCCCGGCACTAACGGAAAAATAAACCGGAATAATAAACGGGAAAAGTAATAGTAAGACAAGGACAAACAGGCCAGTACAAAAAAACCGGCCAGTGTATATTCATTCAGGCTGAAAAAATTCGTTACATCAAATGAAATCTTTGAATCAGCAACCAGGCTTCGGATTACAGCGGCAAGGGTAAATGTAGAGAACAGCAATAACAATAAAGCAAATGCACCGGCAACCCACTTATATCGTTTATTCAGCAAAGCTGCCAGGTTTTCTTCAGCCTTAAGTTTTGACCAGGCAAATAATACAAACCAGCAAATAAGTATTGCATTGATCACCAGGTCGCCAAGTGATCGCTGTATAGCATTGGAACCATATACAAGGGGACTGAAAAATTCAAACTGTCGTAAGTTTAATAAAGGCGGATACAGGTAGGTTACAGCTCTTAGTGCAAAGAGTATAACAGCCAGCAAGCCAATTGCCCGGAAATTGCCCTTTTTCCCCGCATAAGATTCTGCAAAAAAATATACGAATAACAAAAGCAGAAAAACAGCACCGTAACGCAGGTAAAGGGTCGCATTATCGTTATAAGCTACTGCATTGGAAGCCTTTTTCTCCAGGTAAAAAAGTATATTACCATTAGTCCCCTTTACCGGGTATTCAGTCGGCTTATTGCTGATACGAATTCTTTTGTGACCTGTACGACTGAAAAAAAATCGTTCGGGCAGGTAATCTGTTTCAATAAAAAACTCTGACCGTACAGGCAAAAGAGCAAAGGCTACAATATTTTCCCCGGCAATGATCTTTTTTCTTTTCAGCACCACATACCAACCATTGGACAGCTTTTCAAAATAATCTCCATCGGGTGCACTCATCAGGTCAGCAGGCGGAACGGCCAGCTGGTCATTCCAGAATTTCATATACGCCCCGCCAAATTCATCTGTCCTGTAAAAGAATATTCCGTAGGCCCGGTTGGTGACAGCCGAAAACTCCTGCAATGTTTCATCTTGCCTGATTAAACGATCAGACAGGATGCTGTCAGCAAGGAATTCTTCAAAATCTTTTTGCCGGTCATAAATATAGTGTTCGGCCTTCTTTACTTCTCTAGCCACAGATGACCGGTAGCTGTAAATATTGCTGAATAAAAAAGAAAAAAGGAGCAAAAATGCTGACAGGCTCAGCAGTGCATATTTTTTGCTGAATATATTTTTAATAAATCGCTTCACCTGTCAAGACCGCTGTTTTTTTATCATATTCCAGATGCTGTCCATTTCAGCCAGCGTCATTTCATGTAAGTTTTTGCCTGATGCCAATGCCTGTTGCTCCATTGCCGAAAACCGGCTGATAAATTTCTTATTGGTCTTCTCCAGGGCATTTTCAGCATCTACCTGCAAAAACCGTGCATAATTGATCAATGAAAACACAACATCCCCAAACTCCTCCTCCACTTTACTTTGCAAATCACTGTTATCCGTTAAGTGTACTTGCTCACCTAATGCCTTTACCGCATCATTTAATTCACCCAACTCTTCCTCTACCTTTTCCCAAACCTGTTCTTTATTATCCCATTCAAAACCCACTTGTTTTGCTTTTTCCTGCAAACGCATGGCCTTAACGGTGGCCGGTAAGGATGAAGGTACTCCGCTCAATACAGAATGCTTTCCTTCTTTAAGCTTTAATTTCTCCCAGTTCCTTTTCACTTCTTCATCATTTTGCACCTGCACATCTCCATAGATGTGCGGATGCCGGGCGATGAGTTTATCACAAATGCCATGAATAACTTCTGACAGCTCGAATTGCTTTTGCTCGCTGCCTATTTTGGCATAAAAAACGATATGCAATAAAAGATCCCCCAGTTCTTCCTTCAGTGATTTCCAGTCGTTTTCAGTAATGGCATCGGCCAGTTCATAGGTTTCCTCAATGGTCATCTGGCGCAGGGTCTGTATGGTCTGTTTTCTATCCCATGGGCATTTTTCCCGAAGGTCATCCATAATCTGTACCAGCCTGGTAAAAGCCTTTTCGTTTTCTGCAGACATGTTTTAAGAGCATTAAATTTCAAAAACGGAAAACAATACAAAAACAGCAAACAACAATACCATCATCACAAGACCTGCCATATTCAGTAATAAAAACTTGATGACTGTTTTGGCCCTCCTCTGCTTATAAAAATTTTTCATTGACTTGTACAGGTAAAAACCACCTGACAGGAAAATAATAGCACCCAATATATTGATAAACTCCCAGTTCAGATAATTATTCAACTTGTTTAACGAAAAGAAAACCAATAACAGAATAAAAGAAAAAATGTAATGGTAAATCGTAAAAATGCCATGATCAACATAGAAAAGCTGGCGGTGCCTGAAATAAAGCAATTTTAAGATAAGGGCAAATAATGGCAGTGATACGAATAATATATACGGCAGGCGGTGCAAAAACCCGTCTCGTAATTTATTAAGGGCTTCATTGGTGTCATTTTTGTATTTCTCCCGGATCTGCAGTGTTTTGCGGTAGGCCTTTTGCAAAAACCAGTTATCCCTTTCTGAAGCTGACAACGCCTTTTGTACTGAATCATATTCCTGCACCGTCATATAAGACCGTTTGCCGAATTTCACCGGTTTCATTTCTTCTGCATACGGTAAAATATCGTCATAAGTCAGTTTTCTTGTACTGTCCTTGATTAATAGCCTGGCGGCCTGCCACTTTACACTTCCTGTATCTTTCGAATATTCAGCATTAATCCTGTTGATAAAAGCCATTCTGTCTTCTGTGGATAAAGGACCACTCAGGCTAAACTTAACAGCACCTTCATCCAGGAAAAAAGTGAAGAAAAGCAGAAAAAAAATGGCTGAGGTAAAAACATATTTTTTTACAGGGTTAAGATAACTGGCTCTCCGCCCCCGCATATATTCCTGTGGCAAAAAACCCGGTTTCAGCAGCAGGAATTTTATGGAATCAAAAAACTTGCTGTCAAAGTGGGTGATATCGTATAAGAAGTGTTTTACCATGTGCCAGAAAGTTTCATGTGGCACCACATTTTCCTGTCCGCAATTATGGCAATATTTACCCTTAACAATAGTACCACAATTCAGACAGTCCTTTTCTTTCCGTTGAGGGATATAAGACACGGTAAAATTTTCTTAAAAATAAGTACAATTAAAATACCAGGCATACCGGTTGATGATGTACTGCTCAATTCCGGTAACTTTGAAACAATTTACTATATCTCCCAAATGAAATTCCTCCTGATATCCGTTTTTATTCTTGCAGTTGATTCGCTGCAGGCACAGTATTATTACAACGATATTATTGGTACCCGGGAAACCAACCAGCAAATGGCTGTTTACCTTGCCAATAAAGTGAAAACAGTTTCTGCAACAGGATATGACCAGCGGGGAGCCAGGGCTACTGATTTTTCGGAATTCCATGAAGTAAAAGAAAACGGTAAGGCACTGAAAGTGTCAGACATAACCAATTTCAATAAATCTGTTACTTACAGTCGCTTCAATGAAGAAGGGAAAGTAGCCAGCATCAGCGATTCTTCCTCTTCAGTTATCAATATCACTACTTATCAATATGATGACAACGGTATGCTTACAAAAGTGGAAAATATCGTTAAGGATTCATCCGGCAACTTCAACCACCGGGAAACACATATCTGGACCTACCAGGAAAATAACCAGCCCGGAAAAATGTGGCGGCTGATACAACAGGAAGACGGTAATTCGGCAACAGACAGCCTTGAAGTTCGTTTTCTTCTGGATGAAGACGGAAATGTGGCCGAAGAAAGAACGTTCCGTAAAGGCATCGAAACCGGCTACCTGTATTATTATTACGATGACAAAAACAGGCTCACAGATATTGTCCGTTTTAATACCCGTTTAAAAAAACTGATGCCCGATATTATGTTTGAATATGATGAAAATAACAGGGTTATCCAAAAGATCACCACTACGTCCAGTCAGCAAATCGGCTATCTTATCTGGCGGTATATTTTTGATTCCAAAGGACTTAAAACAAAGGAAGCCTTATTTAACGGTGATAAGCAATTGACCGGTAAGATTGAGTACAGCTATACTTTTTAAACCTCCGGCTGCTTGAAATTAATCATGATCTGTCCTGACACCCCTCAATGGATTTTTTGATAAAAAGGGGTTAATTGCCTGTGTAAACTGGTAGCATGCTGGGCACATTATCCGATAAGCAAATTGACGAATTATTATTTGAGCAGGTTGTAGGCCGCCTGGGCTGTTATGCCAAAGGAAAACTATATGTCGTTCCTGTTACTTATGTTTTTGACGGTAAAAATATCATCTGTCATACCCGGGAAGGTTTGAAACTGGAAATGATGCGTGAAAATCCATCTGTTTGTTTTGAGGTGGATATAATGGAAAATATGGCGAACTGGCGCAGTGTAATTGTATGGGGCACATTCCGGGAATTGTCGGGAAAAGAAGCAGAAATTGCCATGCAGAAAATGCTGGACAGGTTGCAGCCTTTACTAACCAGTGAAACAGCCCGGCCCCATGATCCGGGCAATAGTGAAGAAAGAAGGGCAACCCGGGGACTTACGGCTATTATGTATGAAATAATTATCACCGAAAAAACGGGACGGTTTGAAAAAAGATAAAAGAATACAATATGGCAACGAGAAAAAAAAGCTGGATGGAAAAATTAACAGACAGCAAAGACTTGCCTAAAGTAGTAAAACTGACACCCATCCAGGCAAAAAAATTCGGGAAAGGTACCATGGCCATTCCATCTCCCATGGAAGTAAATGCAATTATGAAAAGGGTACCTGCAGGCAAACTGATAACGATCAATCGCATCAGGGAAAAAATTGCAAAAAAACACCATGCCGCATTGGGCTGTCCCATTACTACAGGTATTTTTTCCTGGATCGCTGCTCATGCCGCAGCCGAAGCAGCTGAAAAGGGTACTAAGCACATCACCCCCTACTGGCGAACGCTGAAAGAAGGCGGCGTAATCAATGAAAAATACCCGGGTGGTATAGAGCAACAGGCCATCCTGCTGGAACAGGAAGGACATCATGTAGTTCAGAAAGGGAAAAAATGGATGGTAGAAAACTGGGAGAAAAGGCTCATGAAGTAAAATGGAAGAAAATGTTTTCATATTATCCCATTGGCAGACAGAGCAATCCGTATTCAAAAAAAACCTTGAAGTTTTAAAAGACCGCCCTGATAAAGACGCTGTACATGACCTGCGGGTAGCTGTAAAAAAAATGAGAGCTATAGTGGAGTTATATGTACGGTTGACCGAAGAAAAACTACTGGACAACCCCCTGCAGGAAACCGAACAATTGTTTAAAGTACTCGGCCGGCAAAGAGATATTGAAATCTGCCTGGATTGTCTTGATGAAATTAATAAAGAAAGCGGCCAATCATTTCATGAATGCAGGGAGTTTTTTCACTTTGTATTAAAAAAAGGACAGCATTGGACAGCAGTAGCCGTAAGAGAATTTAATGATAAAGAACCGGGTAAAATAAAGCACCTGCTGGACAACGAAAGAGATTGGCTGAAAGGGGATGATTTAGTAGCAAAGGCTATTCATAACATAACCCATGAATTTACCTTTTTACAAACTCTTTATAAGCAGCCCCACAAGCTGAGGCAGGAACTGAAAAAGATTTTTTATTGGACAAAATTGTTGCCCGGCAACCTGCCGGCACTTTATTTTGAAAAAGAACTCCACCGCCTCTGTGATGACCTTGGTAACTGGCAGGACAGGGCCATGTTCATAAACCGGGTTAAACATTTCAGGAAAGATTACTTGCCATCTGCCTATCCCGAATACAATGAATTAAAGGATATGCTTTTAGAAACCAGCAGGAAGAACACCCTATTATTGAGGTCATCGCTGCAACAAACGAGAAGACTCTGCAAGAAAATCAGCCTCGCTTATACTGAAAAAACCAATTATTTAAGTTAGAAAATACTATACATAACACCCACTATTCTAACAAACTGAAAAATTGCAGCAACCGCTCCTGGTAAACATTATCATTGGAAGTCTTCAGGAGGATCATTTCTTTCATAATGCTCAATTTTTCAGGCTGGTCAATTTTGTAAGCCATGACCCAAAGAGCAATTTCTTCCAGTGTGTTCTGTTGAACAGGGCTTAAAATTATTGATGTATCCAATCCGGTTTTTTGGCAGAACTGCCTTATTGCATTTTGACGGGCAGCAGCATAATTATCCTTCCATGTTTTTTTAATGGCAGATAATACTTTTTTGTTTATATCCAGCACATCCGGAGGTGACGGCTCCTGCAAAAGGTTTAGTGCGATGTTACTTTCTGTAAACCGGAGCAGTGTTTTTTCGGAACTACGGTAATTTTTTCGGGTTTTTATTTTATGGTGTTCATCGGCAGCCAGTTTGTACAGTTTTTTATCCACCGGCCTGAAACCAAATTTATGATAGAACCAGAATGCGCCGCTTTTAATGCCATCAGGATTGTCGAGCCCAAACTGGTAAGGCTCTACTTCAAAATATGTATGGCCCAGGGCCTGGGAGAATACACGGATCAACTGGCAGAGCAGGTAACCCGATTCGCCGTTGCGGAAAGGCTCAAAAATATTCAGCCCCAGTCTTGCCAGCTTCCCGAACGACCAGACACCACCATATGATACAGGAAGCCCATTTTTAAAGAAAGTAAACCCAAAGTACGTTTCCAGTGGCAGTTGCCTTTCAGGTAACATACTGTAAATAGCTATCTGAAAGCCACGGCCCAATTCATAGCACTGTATAGTTTCGGCATTTAAAAATGTGGCAGGGTCTATTTCACGAACTGTAAGGGCCATAGCATTCCGGATGCACTTATACAATGCCGCCTTCTCCTTCTCATCAGGTATTTGGGGCCCGGACAAAGGCTCATGTATGAGTTGAAGTGCCTCAAACTTTTTCAGTAATTCATAATGATAAAAAATATCCTTAACAACAATACGGTTATTTGCCTTTGAGAATTTCACATTGCGTGGATGGAGTTTTACATAGGCACTTATTTTGTCGCTCAACAGTTCTTTGAGCAATGGCTTGTCCTTCAATGTTTCAATTTGTCCCAGCAGGAAAGGGATATAATGCTGTTTGCTGATGCCGATTTGTTCCAGCAGGTCTTCGTTGGTCCATCCTGCTGACGTTTCAGCCTTTAGTAATGTCGGTAGTGTAATACCAAGTACTTCATTTAATGTTAAACCAGGTTCATAAAATGAATCAAATTCAACATTTAGATCTTCATGGCTATCTAACCAGCGTAAAAAATCGGGAGAAAACCGGGTAAGTATATAGGTAAAGGGGATGCCTTCGTTATAAGGAAGCCTCGCTGCATTTTTCCTTGCATAAGCCGCAATTCTTTTCAATTCCTTTTCTGCAATATTTTTCACCCGTCTGTTATCGGGATAAGCACATAAAAAAAGCAACAGATTATAATAAGCAGAAAAAATCTTTCCCGCCGGCAAAGGCAATTTACTTAGTTGCAGCAACAGAGAATATTTGGCTTCAGCTGTTTTACTGTCATAAATGGCAGCCAACCGATGAAGGGAACGAAAAAAAGCCGGAAACTTTTTTTTCATATGCAGTAAAAGTTATAAAACGATATACTGTAAGATAAAAAACCTCTTTTGTTTATCGGAGTACAAACGGATTTAATTTTTCCATTCTTTTTGTGCAGTTTCATATTAGTTGAAACCTGAAGTGGAAATATGAAATGATGTCATTAAACAAAGCCTTGACATAAACGAATCTTTTCTGTACCCGAGACTGGATTCCCTGCCTGACTGCGTCACGCAGGCAGGGAACCAGCACACCCTTTTGGGCGCCATTAAATAAATGAAAAAGGTTGACCTTGTAAGTCAACCTTTCTGTGCCCGAGACTGGATTCGAACCAGCACACCCTTTCGGGCGCCACCACCTCAAAGTGGTGCGTCTACCAATTTCGCCACCCGGGCCCCTTTGGGGATTGCAAATGTAAGATGTTTATTTTTTCAGAACAATTCTGAATGTTGTTCCTTTCCCGATTTCTGAGTGCTTTACAAATATTTCGCCCTTATGATAATGTTGTATGATCCGTTTAGAAAGACTAAGCCCAAGGCCCCATCCCCGCTTTTTGGTAGTAAACCCTGGATTGAATACTTTGGGTATATTCTGGCTGCTGATCCCTTTTCCGGTATCGGTAATATCAATTTGCACCTCATTTTTTTCATCCCGGATATCTACCAGTATACTTCCCCTGCCCTCCATAGCATCCAGTGAGTTCTTAAGCAGGTTTTCAATAACCCAGTCAAAAAGTGGAGCAGATATTTTAGCAATTACTTCCTGGTACCCGTGGTTATTTACAGTAAAGACAATTTTTCCGGCAGCCCTTTTTCGCATATAATCTACCATGTTATTGATTTGCTTTACAAGGTCCACTTCTTCCAAATACGGGGTACTGCCTATTTTCCCAAACCGGTCGGAAACTAACCTGAGCCGGTTGACATCCTTCTCCAGTTCATGTGCAATCTTTTCATTGGCCGGGTTTTCTTTGAGCATTTCTACCCAACCCTCAAGGGAGGATACCGGGGTACCCAGTTGGTGCGCCGTTTCTTTGGCCATACCTGCCCACACCTGGTTTTGCACGGACCGATAGCTGCTTTGCAGGGATAAAAGGGTTATCAGGATAAAAAGGGCTACAATAAATAGCTGAACGATGGGGTAATACCGGACTTCATTCAGCAAACGGGAATTACCATAATAATACCGGTTTAACCTGGTGGAATCATTGGGATCGGTCCAGACTATGGCCGGATTTTGAGCTTTAAACTGCTTTAGCTTTTTTTCTACATACTCTTTATTAGAAGCCCGGGAAGAATCGAGATTGATCCAGGTTGTGATGCTGTCCATCTCGTTTGTTTCAATGATAGGAATGGATGTATTGTCTTTTACAATGCGAAAAGCAAAGGTAATATCCGCTGTTTCCTGTGCACTGATGAGTGATTTGCTGGCATCGATCCATTGCTCTACTTTCAGTTTTTCGTCTTTTGCAATTTTACGGGCAAGGTATTGGGAATAGATGACCGTTCCGCTTATGATCAATATGGCAATGATAGCGAGGGCCGTTCTCCAGTTCAATAATTGGCGAAACATATACGAATTTAACAGCAATCAGCAGAAATCAGAAATAACTGTGTACTAGTGGCAAAAGATTTACTGTGTATCTTACCTTATTTTTGAATAAATAATCAGGATTTGAGTCTACCCCCAAAAATTGCTGTTGTTATATTAAACTGGAATGGCCGGAAGCACCTGGAACAATTCCTTCCTTCTGTTTTAGCCGCTTCTTACTCAAATTTTGAAGTGATTGTGGCCGACAATGGCTCAACTGATGACTCTATATCATTTCTTAAAATTAATTATCCACGCATCCAAACAATTTTGTTCGAAGAAAACTTCGGCTTTGCAAAAGGCTATAACGAGGCCTTGAAACAAGTTACAGCTGATTATTATATGCTGTTAAACTCAGATGTGGAGGTTACACGGGAATGGCTACAACCGATGGTTGAGTTACTGGAAAAAGATAAAAAAATTGCAGCCTGTCAGCCCAAAATCATTTCCTGGCATAATAAAAAACTCTTTGAATATGCGGGTGCCGCTGGCGGGTGGCTGGATGAATATGGCTATCCTTTTGCCAAAGGAAGGGTTTTTGATATATGTGAGGAAGATAAAGGCCAATACGATCAGTCTGAACCCATTTTTTGGGCAAGCGGGGCCGCTTTATTCATTCGGCCGTCGGTATTTCATGAACTTAAGGGATTTGATGAGTATTTTTTTGCTCACCAGGAAGAAATAGACCTTTGCTGGCGGATACAACTGGCAGGTTACAAGGTGTATTCCTGCCCGTCCGCAGTAGTGTATCATGTAGGGGGAGGTACTTTACCTAAAGGCAATTCATTAAAGACTTTCCTGAATTTCAGGAATAACCGGATCATGCTTTCCAAAAACCTCCCCTTTTCCAAAAAACTTTGGGTGATGCCGGTAAGAAACCTGCTGGATGGCGTTTCAGCCTGGAAAGGGTTGCTCAGTGGCGATGGCGGATATTTCATTGCCATCCTAAGGGCCCAGTTGGCATTTATGAAATGGTGGCTTTTTAATAGGAAAAGAAGTGTTTTCCCGGCTAACAGAACCGGGCCATTATCCGGCTATTTGAAAAAAAATATGGCCTGGCAGCACTTTATTAAAAAGAAAAAAGCCTTTTCTGAAATTGTGGGAAACTGAAATCGGATTTTTAAACTGAACCCTTATTTTTGCACCACAAAATTCCATTATGAGTCATAACCAGGAATATCACGAAGAACTTAAAAAAGTACAGGACAGTGATTTTACCCATAGCTGGGTTTCCTCTTCAGGATTTCTTTTTTACCTGCAAGTGGCTTGCTTTGTAGCCTTTACCCTGGGGGGATGTTATATGCTGTACACCAAGCGGTACGAAAAGATCGATGTACCGGTTCAGGAGAGCAGCCTGTATACTCCAAAATATAAATAATAGGCTTAAAAATTTTTTTGAAAAAGGCACAAGCCTTATTTTTGCGTCCCGCTATCGGAAAGAGTAGGTGCCGATAGAGACCAATCAAAAGTTCTTGAATTTGCGGAAGTAGCTCATTTGGTAGAGCACGACCTTGCCAAGGTCGGGGTGGCCGGTTCGAGCCCGGTCTTCCGCTCTAAAAATCCTCTCTTGACCAAGAGGGGATTTTTTTTGGCTGCCCTGGTGGTGGTCCCGATAGCTATCGGGATGGTAGACACGTACCGATTAGAATCGGGATGGCCAGCAATGGCCATGTCGGCTTGAAGGGCATAGTTCTTAAAATAATTTTCTCATCATCGCCCTGGTGGTGGAATTGGTAGACACGCAGGACTTAAAATCCTGTGGCCAGCAATGGCCGTATCGGTTCAACTCCGATCCGGGGCACAACTTAAAAGCGACATTTGTCGCTTTTGTTGTTTTATGTACTTTGTATATATTCTTTTTTCACAAAAGTGTAACCGCTATTACATCGGATTTTCAGCCGATGTTACAGCGAGGATTACCAGGCACAATAATGGGATGGTTCCGGCAACAAGAAATTGCCTCCCATATATACTATGTGCTTATAAGGCTTTTGAGAATGAAGCGGAAGCCAGAAAAGAAGAGCTAAGGATAAAAAAACAGAAAAGCAGAATTTATACAGAATCGCTTATTACGGGTGACTGGCCAACTTATTCAAACGGTTTGCCGTAACCAGCAATGGCCTGCCCCGATGCAATCGGGGTCCGGGGCACAACTTAAAAGCGATTCAGTAATGAGTCGCTTTTTTTATTTGTAGATTTGAAACAAAGCAAGTTTTAGCAATGGCAACAGAAATAAAATGCCCGAATTGCGGCCACGAATTTGAACCCACCGACAGCATCCGGGAAGAAGTACAAAAAGAACTGCGCAGTAAAATGAGCGAATGGCAAAAGCAGCAACAGCAGAAATTTGAAGCACAGTTACTGGAAGAAAAAAAGAAAACGCAAAGAGAGACAGAGGAACTGATCCGTAAATCCATTTCCGCCGACTTTGAACATAAGCTGCAAATAGCTGAGAAAAATAATAAAGAATACGAGGAGAAATTAAAAGAGGCAAGGGAGCAGCAAACACAATTTTTGAAAAAGGAACAGGAACTAAAAAACAAAGAAGCTGAACTGGAACTCTCTGTACAAAAGAAACTGCAGGAAGAAAGAGAAAAACTGGCCGGTGAAATCCGTAAACTGGAGGAGCAAAGAATAGCCGCCAAAGAAACAGAGTTTCAGCTCCGCCTGAAGGAAATGGAAGAGAAACTGGAAGCCCAGAAAAAACTGGCCGAAGAAATGAAACGCAAAGCGGAACAGGGTTCCATGCAATCACAGGGAGAATCACAGGAATTATTGCTGGAAGAATTATTGAAAACTACCTTCCCTTTTGATGTAATTACAGAGGTTGGTAAAGGGGTGCGAGGCGCCGATTGCATTCAAACTGTACGCAATGGGCTGGGCCAGGAATGCGGTAAAATCATATTTGAAAGCAAACGGACAAAGGATTTTGCCAACGACTGGATTGAAAAACTAAAAACGGATATGCGCAGCCAGGGAGCGGATGTGGCAGTAATCGTAACACAGGCATTACCTAAAGACATGAACAGTTTTGGCGAAAAAGACGGAGTCTGGATTTGTTCCTTTACCGAAGTAAAGCCCGTTGTGCAAATGCTGCGGGACGCCGTCATTAAAATCTATACAGCATCAAAAAGCCAGGAAAACAAAGGCGACAAAATGCACTTGCTATACGACTACCTGACCAGTCGGGAATTTGCAGAACAATGGTCAGCTATCCGGGAAGGGTTTATGAGTATGAAAATTTCCATTCAGAAAGAACGGGACCAGATGGAAAAGTTATGGAAGGCCCGGGAAAAACAGCTGGAAAAAGTATTACTGAATGCTGCACACATCCGGGGCTCTATTGAAGGCATTTCAGGAACCGATGTAAACCTGAATTTACTGGAAAACGGAGAAGATGAAGAAGTATCATGAGAGAACCCAGGCTAAAACCACGCTGTCTAATACACGGTAATGAATGACTAATTCAGATCCGTTTTTGGCAAAAAAACAATC
>DASUDW010000195.1:0-29429 GCA_036275415.1 Chitinophagaceae bacterium
CACACTTACAAAAGATGTATGTCTTCGGGCATTGCTGTCAAAAGGTGAAATACGAACCAGGCGGTGTACCCCGCTTTCCGCTTTTAAAAATCCATAAGCAAAGGGCCCGTCAAATTGCAGTGTGGCTGTCTTTATACCAGCACCATCACCCCATTGCCAGTCTATCTCGGTTACTTTCCAGCCCTGCTTTTCGCCGTACATTCTGTACATCCTTGCCAGCATTTCGGCCCAGTCCTGGCTTTCGGTACCGCCGGCACCAGAATTTATTTGCAGAACAGCCGGCAACTCATCTTCAGGTTCATTCAATGTTGCTTTGAATTCAGCATCATCCAGCGCTGTAAGTGCCTTATCAAAGGCTTCCTGGGTTTCTTCTTCGGTAGCATCTCCCCCCTTCCAGAAATCGAATAAAACTGCAAAATCTTCTACAGCGGTATTGGTCTGTTCATATAAATTAACCCAATACTCATTTACCTTGATTTCCTTCATGATGGAAGTTGCCCGGGCATTATCATCCCAAAAGCCGGGACTCAGAGAGAGTTGCTTGTCATTTTCGATCTTTGCCAGCCGGTTATCGACGTCAAAGAAACCTCCTTATCCCGGCAATGCGGGACCGCATATCCTGTAATTTTTCTATTGTCATGGATGCAAAATTAAGGGAAAGACAGGAAGTCATTTTTAAACCCTGTTTTCAAAACTTTTATTGAACTTTATTTACATTTAATAAAACATAAGAATGAAAAAAATTATCCTGGCCGCATTCTCAGTGCTGCTTCTTTTATCTGCCTGTAAAAATGGTGATAATAAAAAAGAAGTAACTGACTCAAAAGAGCCAAAACTTAAAGAAGAAAGTATTACCTACAAAGTAGACAGCCTGAATATGAACAGTTTTATGGTCTATGACGAAAATTTGAAAGGCAAACGTCCGCTTGTGCTGGTTATTCATGAATGGTGGGGATTGAATGATTATGTAAAAATGAGGGCAAAGAAACTGGCAGAACTGGGCTATGTAGCCCTGGCAGTGGATATGTATGGAAATGGCCAGATGGGAAATGATCCTGACGCCGCAGGCAAATTGGCTATGCCTTTTTATCAAAATACCGAGATGGCCAAAAGACATATACTAGCAGCGATAGAAAATGTAAAAACCAATGTTTTGATTGATACCTCCAAAATGGCCATTATGGGATATTGTTTTGGAGGAGCTGTTTCCATTGGCGTTGCCCGTATGGGGCTTGACCTGAAGGGTGCTGTAAGTTTTCATGGCAATCTGAATGTTGTACCTCTTAATAAGGACCTGTTAAAGGCAGAAATCCTTGTCTGCCATGGTAATGCTGATCCTCTTGTTCCGCAGGCAGAAGTTGATCTTTTCAAAAAACAAATGGATTCTGTAGGAGCCAAATACATATTTAAAGGCTATGAAGGGGCTATGCATGCTTTTACAAATCCAAATGCCACAGCTTTAGGCGAAAAATATAAACTGCCCATCAAGTACGATGCCGCAGCGGATACTGCTTCCTGGAACGAAATGAAAGTCTTTTTGGAGAGGGTTTTAAGATAAACTGATCTATTAAAACAAGTAAAGCCGGGATTTGCCCCGGCTTTTTTATTTTAAATGCCTGGCGTAAATGCGTGAAATTTAACAGAATACATCATTTGACTATAATGTCTATCGTAAATTTCCTTAGTAAAATTATGATTTATAGAATCCAGTTTCTATTTTGTCATCCCTTTACCAAAAACGAATTCCTTTGAAAAAAACAATTCTGCCCTTTTTAACAGGGATCATTTTGCTTGCTTCCTGTCAAAAAGAAAACATGGAAGTACCGGTAAAACCGGATTCATGTGAAGAACAAACGGCCAACCCTACCGGCCGCAGTTATCCTTCAGATTCTGTTATTACATACACCTGTACAACCAGGCACTGCGGTATCATGCCCATGAGCACAAAAAATTTCTGGGTTTACAGTGACTCCATTTTCTCCGACGGCATTTTCCTGAAGGTTCAATATGATACGCTGCGGTTTACTGCCAATTTAAAATCATCTGATAATATAACCTGGTGGCAGAAAAATGCTGTATCCATCGGGTTGCCGGATGTATTATTTGCCAACGACTCCTCATTCTTTGGCCTGGCCGACCGTATGTTTACCAGCGGCGTTAAAGATGTAAAAAAGGAATTTGGTCTTTTCCCCGGTGATTCTATCCGCTACTTAACCAGTTTTGAAGATGCCGCTGCTATGGGCCGCTCACTGAAATTGCAAAATAATATCGGAACACCTTCCGGCAACTATAGCGGCTGCCTGTATTTTGAAAAAAATGCCCGTAACTACCGTAAAGACCAGGTTTATTTTAAGCCGGGTATCGGAGTGGTGAAATATATTCAGGAAAAAGCCCCCATGGGAGAAAGAGATTTAAAGTTGCAACAAATATCCACCCTTATCAGTTTCTCGATACGATAACCGGGTTTGAGTACAAAAAAATCCCGGCTTTTTTGCCGGGATTTTCATTTTCAACTGATAAGATTACTGTTAAGGGAGAATAATCACCCGCTGGTTATTACCATTATTCCAGGTAAGCAGTGCCTTATTATCACAGTCACCATTATTGGGGAATCCAAAATCAAGGTAAAGGACCCTGTCATTGATCTTTATCTTCAGTGTTCCCTCATTGATCCAGTGGCAGGCCACCTTTTTGATAAGCGGATTTTCTGTATTTATATTGACTGTTGTGCCATTACGAAAGATAGTTCTGGAACGTCCTGTAATCTGGTACACATCATCTCTCACCATATTTGTAAGCATTCCGGCAATTTGCTTCACTGTTTTAATACCATCATAAGTGTATCCTCTTCCACCGGGGAATGTAACTTTACCATCAATTACTTCCACACTCCATTTGTGCAGTAATGGTGGCTCACTAAGGTTTTTAAACAGTTTTGTTCCCTCGATATGAACCCTGTTCACATAATAGTTTACAAAGGTCATTGTAACTACAGAGCCCGGCCGGCGAACAGGGCCTGTAAAATGCAATACAATTTTACCGCTCCTTACTTTACCATCCCGGCCGCGACAACTGTCGCCAAAATCGATTGTAACGGTTTTGGGATAAGTACTGTCATTAGGTGTTACAGTAATGGTGGCACAATCTCCAATTCGCCCCCGCAACTCCAAAAAACGGGGCAGAAAAATTCGTCCCTGTTCTCCTGGTGTTAATCCTTCTACTCCAAAGCCGCCAGCATTACCTTCTTCTTCCGCTGCAGTAAAGCCGATATCCTCCGCATCATCAAAGCTGGCTTCAGCCTGTGTGCTTTCTTCAGAATAAGTAGCTGCTTCTTCTTCTGTAACGGTAGAACTGGCGGTGCCAAGACTGTTCTCTTTTTGGCAGGCAACAAAAAAAATGGCTAATAAAAAGGCAAAAAGGGAAATTGTAATCCGGTTTAGTGTGATAGTTTTCATGGCTATACTTTTAGGGTTTCAAATATTTTTAACGTATGTTTTGAAACTGTTGGAGCAAGAAAGTTTAAAGACCGGCGTAAAATTTTATTTTTCCTGCTTAAATGCGGACTATCATACTATATATAAGGCAGTACTTCCGGGAAACGGACAGGATGATCTTTTTTAGCGTAATGTTTTTTACGGCATTGTTTGTTTTTTGCAATTATCATTTTGGATTAGACACCCTCATCAGAAAAAATAATGCTGTATGGATTAAACTTTTTTACTGGTATTTAGTCTTCGCCTCTTCGTTCATTTTCCCCTATCTGCTTTTCATTGTAAAAGAGAAAGATAGAATCAGCCGACCTGCAGGTTTTTATTTATTACTTTTTACAGCACCTTTAATTTTTTCGTGGAAAATAAGTGCTACAATTAATTATAATGTATCAACTGACACTGCTCTCAATGACTTGTGGAACCAGGTTTTATACTGGCCATCACTGGCTATAGTTGTAACATTGCTGCTTGGAGGAATCTGGTTATGGTTTGATAAGAAGCAGCCTTTTTATGGACTGACAAAAGGAAATTTTTCGCTGAAACCTTATTGGCTAATGTTATTACTAATGGCACCATTAATTACACTGGCCGCCACACAAAAAGATTTCCTTGCCGTTTATCCTAAATTGAAAATGATTGATGACTCATCACAAGGCTGGCAAAAAATACTATTTGAACTCTCTTATGGAACTGATTTCTTTACCATTGAACTTTTCTTCCGGGGATTTCTCATACTGGCGTTTGCAAAATGGGCAGGTAAAAATGCCATATTACCAATGGCTTGTTTTTATTGCACCATTCACTTTGGGAAGCCCATGGGGGAATGCATAAGTTCATTTTTTGGCGGAATACTATTAGGAATTGTAGTATACAATACCCGGTCAATATGGGGAGGCCTATTGGTTCACCTTGGCATAGCCTGGCTTATGGAAGCAGCTGGTTATATCGGCAATCAACTTCAGTAAAAAAAGCTACAAGCCTGTAAGCCGGATTCTGTTCCTTTGATAAACGCAGGCGGTTATCATTTATCTGCCCCGAAAATTACTTTACGGGATCAATCTGCCTACCCTGGATCTTGAACGAGCAGTTCTTAACACGATCCTATACATGGCATTTCAGCATGCAAGGTTTACCCGCTATTGATGTTACCACCAAAAGCCGTAGGCTCTTACCCTACGTTTTCACCTTTATCCCGATTTTCATCAGGAAAGTTATTTTCTGTGGCAC
The DNA here is from genome assembly GCA_036275415.1 of Chitinophagaceae bacterium. Classification (GTDB taxonomy): domain Bacteria; phylum Bacteroidota; class Bacteroidia; order Chitinophagales; family Chitinophagaceae; genus JJ008. The sequence goes on from DASUDW010000195.1 coordinate 4,719, forward strand.
TATCTGTTCCCGATAAATCGGGACCCGGCTTTTCACCGGTGCATTGCTCTGTGCTGTCCGGACTTTCCTCCCCTTCTGGAAGCCTGCCTATCGGCAGGCAGGCGAAGAAGCGATAACCCGGCTTGTAGCAACTGTAAAATTACAGGCTTATATCAGTATTGAAAGAAAATTTCGGTAGCTCCGTAACCATAAGCCGGATGGTATTGATTTACAAACGACTTTACTTCCCTTTTTAAACGAAGAATATCATGGATCTCGTTTCTAAGCACCCCTTCTCCTACACCATGTATTACAATGAGCGAAGGCTGATGATGCACCACGGCCAGGTGAAAATATTTTTCAAACGTTTTTAATTGCAAACTGAGTATTTCATAATTACTCATATGCTTCCAGTCATCGGCTAACTTTTCAATATGCAGGTCAATGACACTTCTTGGTGATTCGAGGTGCTGACGGGCTTTGGATGCGTCATATACTTTGTATCTTTTAGCAGCAAGGTTGCCCATTTCTACCTTATCCTCTGTTATTTTATCAGGATATTGTTCAAATAACAGCTGCGAAAAAGTAGCAAGGTTCTTTTGCTTAATTTCTTCAATTTTTGCAAAAAGCTGTTTGGGCTTCAATTTTACCGTAGCCTCAAAATGGGACGCTTTCTTTTTGTCCGGTGTTGTAAGTGAAAATTCAAAATCGAAACTTGGGCTGTCATTTAAGTCTTCAAAGGGAATATCATGCAGGTAAAAATCTTCAAAAGACTGAATGGAATTTTTTAAGTCAAAATCGGGCTTCCCGAAAAAATGAAGGTGATAGATAAAATTATAGGACAAAGAGGTATGATTAACAAGGTGCAGTTTCAATTCCTCTACTACTACATCACCAAATTCATCCATATCCATAACAGGCAAAAACGTAAGCCACACACCATCCTCTACTTTGTTTAATTCAGTCCGCTTCTCCTTCCGTACATCGTCAATATATGTTTTCTCTTTTTTAGCAGAAACAGGTTTTTTTTCAGAAAACCGTTTAAAATAAGGAAAATCTACCTGGTCCTGGTAAACCGGAAATGTCACTCCTTTTACATCTACCATCAGCATTTTATCATTGATGATATCCACCACTTCAGCCTCTTCATTGGAATGCAGTATCAGCACTATATCACCAATTTGGTACTTCATACCACAAAAATACAATGGCAAGGTTTAACCCGTGCCATTGAAAAGGAATAACAATCTAAATACTTCAATGTTTTACAGCCAGTTTACTGTTGCGATAGCCATAAAGGAAGTAAATAACAAGGCCAAGACCCATCCATATAAAAAACCAGGTCCAGCTAACTGCCGGAATCTCTATCATCAGGTACAAACAGGACAACACCCCCATGACAGGTATGAATGAAAAATTCTTTATGAAAGTAGCAATTGCTAAAACCACTGCAATGATGACGAATACCAGGAACAGGACTTCCTGGTAATTTTCATGACCAATATGATTTACCGAATCCTGCAGCCGGTCCCTGAAGAGGTAAATAAAGCCAGCTAATAAAAGCGGTATTAAATACTTCCCGTTAATATACGGCAAACTGTATTTACCTGGCTGCTTCGGCAAAGGTGGCAACAACAAAACACCGCCGGAAACCAACACAAATGCAAAAAGGGTTCCGATACTGGTAAGATCGGTAACCAGTCCGCTTTGAATAAATAAAGCCCCGGCACCAACTATAACACCAGTTAAAATGGTTGCGAAGGAAGGTGTTTTAAACTTAGGATGTATTTTCTGAAATCTTTTAGGCAATAAGCCATCGCGGCTCATACTCATCCATATTCTGGGCTGACCAATCTGAAATACCAATAAAACCGAAGTGGTAGCTACTACCGCACTGATGGAAACAATTTTTTCAATCCAGGGTGCCCTGTTTTCAAACACAAATGCCAGCGGGTCACTAATATCCTTGAATGAGGAAGACCTTTCCATACCTGTCAGTACCAACGCAATCAGTATATAAAGCACTGTACAGATCAATAAAGAGTAGATCATGCCCCGGGGCATATCCTTCTGAGGATTTTTGCATTCTTCCGCCATTGTTGAAATGGCATCAAACCCGATATAGGCATAAAATACTGCAGAAACACCTTTCAATACACCTTCAAACCCATTGGGCATAAATGGCTTCCAGTTATTTGTATCTACAAAAAATGCCCCTGCAATGATGACAAATATTATTACTATAACTTTAAATATTACCATGAAATTAGCCGACTGCTTACTTTCTTTTATACCGATATAAGCCAACCAGGTAATTAGCGCCACTACTATGAATGCGGGCAGGTTAAAAAACAATTTTGTTCCACCGATCGAGGGTGCATTGTTATAGGCATCTACCGCAAACTGGTAATTCTTCAATGCATCAGGATCTGTAATATTACCAGCAGCAAGTGCTTTAGAAGCAGCATGGTAGGCATTATTGGCAGTCATTGGATCTACCAGCATCCAATCCGGCAGGTGTATATTAAAAATATGTACCAGCAAGTTATTAAAATAGCCACTCCAGGAAATTGCCACTACAATATTTCCGATGGCGTATTCCAAAATAAGTGCCCACCCAATGATCCAGGCGACCAATTCACCAAAAGTCACATAGGAATAAGTATAGGCGCTTCCTGCTACCGGCACACGGCTGGCAAACTCTGCATAGCAAAGGGCAGAAAAACCACAGGTTATCGCAGTAATGACAAAGAGCAGGGAAATACCGGGTCCGCCATTATAGGCAGCACCTCCGATTGTAGAAAAAATTCCTGCGCCAATTACTGCTGCAATACCAAGAAAAGTAAGGTCCCTTACACCCAATACCCGGTGAAGCGAATGCTTATGAATGTCATCTGCAGGTAAATCTGCCTCTCGTACTATTTTTTCTATAGATTTTTTCCGGAATAGTTGATTAGCCATTGGTGAGTTGGTTTTAGTCCTTTAAAATAGGAAATATTTAAACTTGACAGGCGGGTTCAATATATCAATGTTCTCTTTTAACCAGAAACATTGCCAGCTGCGCCAGCGGTTCTTTTCTTTTAGACACTACAGCAATGTCATCAAGGTGCAGCAAAGCCTCATCTAAAAACTTATTTTTAAGTGACAAAGCCCATTCATCAGCTTTGCATTCCCTGAAAATATTCAGCACTTTTTCCACCTTATCAGGAGCATTACCGGCCAGCAGGTTCTGTAATGCACTTTTTTGTGCAGCAGAAGCCGTTTCTAAAGCATGTATCAACAAGAATGTTTTTTTATTGGCTAAAATATCACCGCCCACCTGTTTGCCAAATTTTTTCGGGTCACCAAATGCATCCAGATAATCGTCCTGCACCTGGAAGGCAATGCCTAATTTTTTGCCGAAATCATACAACAGATTTTGATTACGTTCACCGGCGCCGCCAAGGATAGCACCCATCTTCAGGCTGGCTGCCAGGAGAACGGAAGTTTTTAATTCAATCATCCGTATATATTCATCCAGGTGTACATTATCTCTTTTTTCGAAATCCATATCCATTTGCTGGCCTTCGCATACCTCTGCAGCTGTTTTATTAAACAAACGGAGAATTGATTTAATGAATTCCGCATTTATTTTCTCCAGTTGCTCGTAAGCTTTTACCAGCATCACATCACCCGCCAGTAATGCTACATTATCACCAAACTTCACATGCACTGTTTCCATTCCTCTCCGAAGCGGTGCCTTATCCATAATATCGTCATGAACAAGGGTAAAATTGTGAAAGAGTTCAATGGCCTCTCCTGCATACCAGGCATCTTCCCGTATATCATCAAAAAGTTCATTACCCATAAGGCAAAGGACAGGACGTATGCGTTTACCGCCGAGTTTAAGGAAGTATTCATTTGGCTCATAAAGATTGGCCGGCTCTTCCGGAAAATGACGGCGGTCAAAATGAAGGGAGAATTTTTGAGATAATAATTCGAATGACTGCATGGATGTAAATATATTCCGAAAATTGTTTGCCCGCAAGGCAAAAAGAAGAGATCTCAAATGAACTTTTTCTGATATTTACAACCCGGTACTTTTTACAAATACAACATTTATGAGAAAATGGATCTTTTTGTACCTGTTCGTTACAGGATTATTTATAGTTGCTGACGGACAGGCCAGGAATGACGCCGGGCAAACAATTATCACTCTCAGGGCAACCAATCCTCCCACTGACTCTAATATCCTGATTGTAGTTAACGGAAAAATTGAAGGCACCATAAGGGAGATCAACAAAAGCCCGGATAAATTATTCCCCCCTGATTCCATTGAAGCCATTAATGTTATAAAAGGAAAAGATGCGTTAGAAAAATACGGTGAAAAAGGCAGGTTCGGTGTACTGGAAATAAAATTTAAAAAAGCAAATAGCGCTGATTTACCGGCTTCAAAAGATACTGTAACCCATCCGCTAACGGATGAGGAAAAAATCTTTGAACGGGTGGAAGTGGAAGCATCTTTTCCGGGAGGGCCGGATAAATGGCGTCAATACCTTGAGAGGAACCTGAACGCTTCAGTACCTGTTAAAAACGGTGCACCTGAGGGCAGCTATACTGTAATTATTCAATTTGTAGTAGATAAAGAAGGATCGATTTCGGATATCCGCCCTTTAACTAAACATGGATACGGAATGGAAGCAGAAGTAATGAGGGTACTAATAAAAGGACCAAAATGGACATCTGCTGTACAGGATGGCAAAAAAGTGAAAGCATACCGAAAACAACCTGTTACTTTTGTCGTTATGGAAGAAAAAGAAAAGAAAAAGAAGAAAGATCAATAACGAAGTATGCCAGATGCAATATGTATCTGCAGTTCTTTCGTCTGGCTTTCCTCTACCCTGCCAATTACCTTTGCTTCAACATTAAATGATTTTGCTACATCAATGATTTTGTCTGCATCTTGTTCATTGGTGTAAATTTCAAGTCTTGTGCCCATATTAAATACCTGGTACATCTCCCTATTATCTGATTGGCTGGCTTCCTGTATCACCTTGAAAATAACCGGAGGTTCAAATAAATTATCCTTTATGATACTAACATTTTCAGGCACATATTTAAGGCATTTTGTTTGCCCTCCGCCGCTGCAATGAATAAGGCCGTAAATGGATTCAAAATGATTGAGCAATAATTCCCTTAGTACAGGAGCAAAAGTCCTGGTAGGACTAAGTAATAACCTGCCTATCTCATATTTTTTATCTCCGACCGAAATCTCATCTGTTATCCTGTGTGGCCCAATATAAACCACCTGTTCATCAAGGGCAGTATCATAACTCTCCGGGAACCTGGCGCCATATGTTTTATGCAGTACATCATGCCTGGCACTGGTAAGACCATTGCTGGCCAGTCCGCTGTTATAAGCTGATTCATAACTGGCTTGCCCAAAACCTGCCAATCCCACAATTACATTTCCTGCTGCAATTTTTTCATTGGTTATCAATTTTTCTTTGGGCCACCTGGCAGCCATCGTACCATTTACAGCAATGGTCCTTACCACATCTCCCACATCTGCCGTTTCGCCGCCCATAAAATGGATGCCCACCCCAAAACCCTTCATCGTATCAAAAAACTCCTGTGTACCGCTAATTACCGCCTCCAGTACTTCGCCCGGAATTACATTTTTATTTCGGTCAATTGTTGAAGAAAAGAGTAAGTTATCATAGATACCCACACATAACAGATCATCCAGGTTCATTACAATAGCATCCTGGGCAATACCTTTCCAAACAGAAATATCACCTGTTTCTTTCCAGTATAAGTAAGCCAAAATGCTTTTGGTGCCTGCTCCGTCAGCATGCATCACATTAACCCATGCTTCATCACCGCAAAGCATATCAGGATAAATTTTACAAAAAGCTGAAGCATACAACCCTTTATCTAATTTTTGGGTAGCTGCATGCACTTCTTCTTTCTGTGCAGAAACGCCTCTTTTACTATATAAACTCATAACCGGGGATTAGGATGTAAAACTAAGGGCATTCAGGGTTTTACAATTATCAATTATCAACTAATTTCGCCCATTAATTATGCAGATACATCTTGATATTGAAAAACTTCCTGTTTTCCGCAATGCCATCATTACAATCGGCACATTCGATGGTGTACACATGGGGCACCGGCAGATAATAGAGAAACTGAAAGCAGAAGCACAGGCTAATAACGGGGAAACGGTCATAATAACCTTCCACCCCCATCCAAGAAAAGTGGTATCCTCTGCTATTCTGGGTATCCGGCTCATTAATACAATGGAGGAAAAAATTGAATTGCTGGAAAGCCATGGCATCGATCACCTGGTGGTGGTACCATTTACAGATGCCTTTGCCAACCAGCCCGCCGATGAATATATTAAGAACTTCCTCATCGACAAGTTTCATCCTCATACCATTATTATTGGCTACGATCACCGGTTTGGAAGGGACAGGCAGGGTGATTACCGTCTCCTTGAAAAACTATCTCCATCCTATCATTACAAGCTGAAAGAAATACCTAAGCATATTATCGAAAATATTTCTATCAGTTCTACTAATATAAGGGAAGCAATTTTGCATAGCGATATCGCCACAGCAAACCAACTGCTCGGATATGATTTCTTTTTTTCCGGCGAGGTAGTACATGGTGATAAATTGGGCCGAAAATTAGGCTATCCAACCGCCAACCTAAAGATCCATCATGAGGAAAAACTCATCCCTGGTAACGGCATTTACGCAGTTTATGCCCGGCTGCATAATTCTAAAGATTTGCTGAAAGGGATGATGAGCATTGGGTTCAGGCCAACTGTTGACGGCAAAAAAAGAGTGGCTGAGGTTAATCTGTTTGAGTTTGACCAGGATATATACGGGCAAACCCTAAGAGTTTATGTAAAGAAATATATGAGAGAAGAAATTAAATTCGACGGGCTTGATTCACTTGTAAAACAAATGGACCAGGACAAAATCAATAGTCTCAAAATACTCTAAAGACAACCTGCGGTTTAGCAAAAAGGGGCAAATCTTTCGGTTTGCCCCTTTTATTATTATTCAAATTTCTTAGTACTTGATTTTATACTCAAGTTTTTCAGGATTACTGAAGAAATCATCCAGGTCGGCAGTAATAGTTACTTTTTTCTTGTCTTCTGAAAGTTTGACACCCTTACCTTCTGCTTTTTCAGCAGGTCTTGGAAGGTTGATTATATAAGTGGCCTTCATAGACAAGCCCATTGAAGTGGCTTCTTTCATTCCCTTTAAATATTCATCACTTTCGGCTCCGGCATATTTGTCTTTGTCCAGCTTTTTGGTCAATTCACCGTTACTGAACTCGAACTTGTAATAATCATCAAAAGAACTGGCTTCCGGCATTTGCTGATCACCTCCCAAGGGCGATCCGCCGGACATTTGCTCTTTCATTGTTTCCCCTAATGCTTTATTGGCCAGTTTATTTACTTTGGCAATATCGGCAGCATTCGAAAAGGGAATGGTAAGACTGGTGAGGAATTTTTCCTCTTTCATGTTCATATTTACCCGAAGAGAACCTTTTCTGAGCATCTCTTTTTCTTCTGCAGTAAGATTGGGAATACTATCAGCACCTTGCTGCATAGAAATAACAGTATCTTTTACCATATCACCGGCTTTTTCCAGTTCGCCGGCACCACCCATTTGCTTGGCAAGACCCAGTAATGCACTGAAGTCGCTTGTGCTTACGATTGTTCCGCTGCCATCATCATTGATAGTTATTTCCTGGGTGGTTTCCAAACAACCCGTAAGCAGGAAAGTGGCCGAAAAGAGGATAAAAAAGATTTTCTTCATATTTAATTTTTAGTTGGAGTGAGATGTTTTGTTACACAAAAAAGTTGCACAAAGAAAATACATTTACCGGAGGAAGTTTACTAAAATTATTCCATCATTTTGACCACCATTTCTTTCATCAGGGAGCCATCGTCAGCCGAAACACTACCAATACCAAGACTCTTGAGGTTGTATTGATGTAACAGCAACAAGACTTTCTCTACGCCTGTATAGTTATAAGACCTGGCTGCCAGCAGGTAATCCTTCAGGAAAAAGGGATTAACTCCAATTAAAGTGGCAATCGTTTTTTCATCACTAGTACCTGCCCCGAAAATCATAAAAACCTTGCTGAAAAAGCTGTATAAAGAGGGCAATATCAATTGAATAGGCCCTGCTTTTGGATTGGCCTCAAAGTACTGGATAATGCGTATCGATTTGGCAAGGTCTTTCGCAGCAAGAGCGGTCTGTAATTCAAAGACATTATACTCTTTGCTTACGCCAATATAATTCTCAATATCATCTTCTGAGATAGTAGTCCTCTTTCCAAGGTTTACTAAAAGCTTTTCAATCTCGTTTTCAATTCGGGTCAGGTCATTACCAATATGGTCCACCAAAAGATTAAGACCCTTGGGAGAAATGGTCAACCCCCTTGATTTTACCATATCCTGCGTCCATTCAGGCAATTCACGGTCATATAATTTTTTTGTCGTAATTATTACCCCGTTTTCCTTCACCAGTTTTGCAAACTTTTTGCGGGCATCCAGTTTTTTATCCTTGTAAGAGACAACAAACACTGTGGAAGAAAGCGGGTTTTCAATATATGCTTCCAATTTCTCCACCTCTCTCATTTGTTGTGCTTCTTTAAGTATCACAACCTGGCGTTCTGCAAACATGGGATACCTTCGGCAGGCATTTATTATATCTGCCCAATTAGCGTCTTTTCCATAAAAGACACTCAGGTTAAAAGAAGCTTCACTTTCAGGCAGTATATGATGTTCAGCAAAATCAACCACTTTATCAATAAAATATTCTTCCTCTCCCTCCAGCCAATAAACCGGTTTGAAGGATTTCTTTTTCCAGTCTTCCAATATCTTTTGCACACTCATAAGGCACTAAATTACAGGCTTTCAGGCAGGGGAATGTCAATAAAAATCCACGACTGTGAAAAATTGTTGATTTTTTCTGGCATGATTTTAGAAATTTCTCTGAAGCAATTTTAACAGGATATAAAAAAAACCGGCTGATTCATGAAGTAACTTGCAGCCGGAAATACAATCCTGAAAAACAAAAATCTAAATTTTCTTATATGACAGAGACTAATTATCCTTCCGCTTCCGGAAATACACCGGTTGAAGCCCCGAAAAACAAGAATTCCAAGAATATCATTATTGGTGTTTTAGCAGCAGCCGTATTGGGCTCATGGGGCTATTTTTTATGGGACAAGAACAAATCAACAGAGAAAATATCCCAGCAACAAACCCAGATAACATCACTTGACTCTTCTAAAACTGAAATTCAACGGGAATTTGATAATGCACTGGCCCGACTTGACTCAGTTACGGGAGCAAATAACAACCTGCAGGGGCAATTGGCTGACAGGCAAAAAGAAATCGATAGCAAAAAAGCCGAGATCCGCAAAATCCTGAACGATAAAAATGCGACACAGTCACAACTGGCAAAAGCCAAGACCATGATCGCCGAATTGAATGACAAGATCTCTACATTGGAGGCAGAGGTGGCAAGGCTTACCGGGGAAAATCAACAATTGACAGCAGACAATACCACCCTTAAACAAGAAAAATCTGACCTGGAGCAAAACCTGGTTACCACAAAAACGGAGAAAGAAAACCTTGAGAAGACAGTGGATGTAGGTTCTACATTCAGTGCTTCCAATATCCAGGTAACGCCGGTAAATGAAAAAAAGGGAGGCAAAGAAAAGAATACCACTACTGCCAAAAGAGTGGACAAACTGGTGGTTTCTTTTGATGTTGAAAACCGCATTGCCAAATCGGGTCCGGCTGATATGTACCTGATCGTTACCTCACCTGACGGTAAAGTGATAGCTGAATCCGGCAATGTATTAAATACCCGTACAGATGGCGACAAGAGTTTTACAGCGAAAATTGCTGTTAATTATGAACAGGGAACCCGTAAAACAGTTCAATTCCCAATTCAGCAAAACGATTTTATGACCGGAAATTATAAGGTCGAAATTTATCACAATGGCTTCAAGATCGGCGAAGGTGTAAGAAGCCTTAAAAAAGGTGGTTTATTCGGTTAAAAGCAGTAACTCCTGCAGCAAAGGCCGTTCTGAATATCAGTAACGGCTTTTTGCTTTTATGACATACACACATCTTTTACACAATTGGTAATACTTGTTAAAGTAATAAACCAATGGTGGGGACATTAAAGTAATTTTATAAGTGAAAAAACTTACCCATGATTAATTCTGTATGGAAGAAGTCGGCAGCTATTTTTGTGCTACTGCTACCCTTTTTAACCACCAAGTCACAAAACAGCCTTAAAACAAAATATGCCAATTCAACTATTTACACAGGCATTGAAGTAGGTTCTAAAGGCGTAAAAATGAGTGTGATTGAAATGGGGAAGAATGCACAAAGCAGCGGTGCAATGGCCATTATAAAAGACACCTCAGTAAACACTGATTTTATTTCCTTTTCTGATGCCAGTTTTACAGCTACCCTCAACGGACTGATTGCCCTTTTTAAAAAAGCTAACCTGGATTACCAGATACCTTCAAAAAGGATCTTTACGGTAATAAGCAGCGGCGTTAAAATGCAGGCTGAAAAAGACAAAAAGCATGAATGGGTGCAGCGACTGGCAGACTCTTTCCGCTTAAAAATCGAAGAACCCGGCAGACAAGTAGAAGTGATAGACGTAATGCAGGAGGCCCGTTTGTCGCACCTGGGTATTGTTCCTGAATCAAGACGTTACTCTACATTTCTTATTGATATCGGAAGCGGCAATACAAAAGGGGGATTTTTCCCTTACGGCAATACCAATGACTTTAAACTCTTCCAGGTAAACTGGGGAACAAAAAGCACTACCAACGAAACAGACAAACGCTGTGAGGATGACAAAAGCCTCGTTAATTTCAACAAACACCTTTACAGGGTATTGGCTGCTGCTGAAAATTCTGAAATAATCTATGCTGTTAATGCAAGCGGGGCGTTTCCGCTAAGTGACAATATTGCTGTTAGCGGTGGTATAGCTTGGGCAGTGGCAACCTTGACACATCCCGAATTGCTGGACAACCCCGTAGTAGCAGTCAGCTTTGATGAAATCAGAAAATTCAGTGAAAAGTTGTACACTAATTTCCCTGTATATGATGCCGCATTCCTGGCAGGAAACATCAACAGGGCTTCGGAAAAAGAAGCCGTAAAAAAAGAAGTGACAAGGGTGCACCAGGTATTTGATCAAAAATCCCTGATGGCGGGCACAGGCCTTTTATTAAAAATTATGCGTCAGTTTGAATCAGCATTTGATACTAAACAATTTTACCTTGTAAAAAACGGGCAGGTAGGTTGGGTATCTGCCTATGTTGACCAACAGGTTACCAAATAAATTATTAACCAGCCGCCTGAATGAAGGATACCAAAAGCTTATTACTGGTAATGCTTTCCGTGGGCCTTACAGGCACCTGGGTCTATCATCTTTACGATAAAACTATATACAGCAAACTTCGAAAGGAGGTTTACATTAAAGATTCAGTGGCGGTAGCACAAGGGGTTCAGGATTCACTGCATAAAATTTACTCCAAAACGATTGATGACCTGGATGCCCGCTTAGACTCAACCAGCAATACTGCCGGCTATTTAAAAGAAGAGTTAACAGTTAAGCTATCTGAAATCAACCGGCTTCGCAATGAAATTGCCGGAATACTGAAGAAAAACGACACCAAAAAAGAAGACCTTGCCCTTGCCAGGAGAAAGACCGCTGAGTTGCAATTGCTTGTTCAGGAATTGGAGAGCAAAAACACCACTGTGGAAGAAGAAAAGATGCAGATTGCGGCAACACTCAACCAGGTGAATGACCAGGTAAAAAAACTGGAAGGGAATGTTGAAACCCTTGCAAAAGAAAACAGGACACTAACTGAAAAAATGAATCTTGCTGCTGCATTTGTGGTAACAGAATTGAACCTGGTACCAGTTACCTGGAAAAAAGATAAAGAGACAGAGACCAATTTATCTGCCAAAACAAACAAGCTGATCGTATCATTTGGTGTCAGGAATAATATCAAAGACTATTCAAATGCTGAACTATATGTAGTGGTTACCCAACCGGATGGCAATGTAATGATCATCGATGCCTGGGAGTCTGCCAGTACGCTGCCAACGGTTAATGAAGGACAAATTAAATATACCCGGAAGATCATTTTTGAATACCAGCACGGTGAAACAAAAAAATTATCATTTTCACTGAGCCCGGATGAATATCAAAAAGGTAATTACAAAGTAGCCCTTTATCATAATGGTTACCAGATAGGCCAAACCTCCAAAACCCTGCTTTAAATAATTTACGGGACAGATAGGGGAACTTCACTTTAACATTATTGACTCATTTTATTTGACAAGCTCCCAATAAAAATCCCCCGCTAAAGCGGGGGATTAGTTATACTTATAACCCAATTTCAGTCGATTAGAACAGGTTGTAACCGTAGCTCATGTAATATAAACCACCAACTGAGGGGCTTCCGAAGCCGGTTCTGGCGTAGAAATTACCCAGGTTGGTACCACCAATACGGAATACACTCTTAGTGCCTTTAGGACGGTAAGTAATTTGTCCATCCCACCATCCGAAATAAGGCAAAGTACCACTTACGAAAGTTCCTTCGTAGTAGTTATTATCCTGCCATTTGAATACCACGTTGAAACCAATGTTCCTGTATACATTATCATTCCTTAAACCAACATTGAAGCGGTATTTAGGAGCATTGAAGAATGTAACCACATTAGGATCTGCATTTTTCAGGTAATCAGAGAATACGTTACCATAGAAGAAGTAGTTCTTGATAGCCTGGTATTCCAGACCGATACCCCATCCCTGGGATTTAACTACATCCTTAGAGTTTTGTACATATGATACGTTGGTGCTGCTGTAAGGAGAATACAGTTCAAAATTAGCACCATTGCGTGACTGGACTACTGCTTCACTAACCAGGAAGTTGGCATAACGGCTGTAGTAAACATAGGCATCTACCAGCAATTTCTTGCCAATAACACCTTTGTAACCTAACTCATATGATTTTACAGTTTCAGGCTGTACCGGTCTGTATTGTGCCCTTACAAGTCGGCTGGAGTCACCCAGGTTTCCGGCACGGTAGGCCAGTACACTGGCAGCAGTATAACCGGGTAAGGTTGAATTTAACTTATAGAAATTCTGAAATTCAGGCAAAGCACCCATCAAAGTACCAGAACCTGTAACAAGGCTTATATACTGGTTTTGGTTGGAAGGGAAGCGATAAGCTGACTGGTAAGAAAGACGGATGAAATTGTCTTTAACCAATTTAAATACCGCTGTAAATCTTGGTGTGAAACGGGGGTCAAAATTAGTTTGCTTATCAAAACGACCTGATGCACTAAGTGTCAGGTAATCATTAAACAGGCTCTTTTTAAATTGAATAAAAGCTCCGTATTCATTTACCCTGATAACCTGTGTTGTATCGGCAAAAATGGTTCCCTGTGAATTCATAACCCACTGCTTCCAGCTAACACCTGCCACTACATCCACAACTTTTGAGAACTTAAAGATATCTGAAATATTAAACTGAGCATCAGAAGCCCAGAGATCTGACTTGTCGAGGAATAAGGCTCCACCCCTTCTGATAGCTGTCTTTTTGATAACGGCAGCTACAGAATCAAACTGCTTGGTTCCGGGTACCCAACGTCCGGCATCAGCAGAAGTTCTGGCAGCCTGATGCAACTGGAAGTCGCTGGGAAACTGACCGGCAGCGCCGTTCAAACGGCGGCCTTCTGAGAAAGTAGCAATATAAAGCGGGAACCATGCTGAACTTGGTCTGAAAGTCTCATTCATGAAAGCACCCAAAGCTGAGGCATTGTATGAATCACCTGCATTTTCCTGGGTGGTATAACCGCGGATAAACCAGTTCTTGGCCCTGAATTCCAGTTTATGCTGAGCCATCTTGAGGTTGCGCAAAGAATAACGGTCGGCACCAGTATAAACAGTAGTACCTGTACCGAAATAGCTATTTAAAGATACCTCCAGGTTATTGGTAATTTTATAATGTAAACCTGCGGTCAATTTAATATTCTGAGTATTGTAATCAACCAGTTGGTCTTCCTGGTAACCGGTTCTTGAAATACTTGCCCTGTTGAAATAGTTATTTCTTAAGCCAATATAAAAGGGCATCATGTTTTGAACATTCGGAACAGCAGAAGAAGGTAATCCGTTTGACACCAGCAAATTGATCCAATTGGCGATTTGCGTATTGGTAGGATAAGCCGGGTTACCTATAGCCGTAAAATAGGCATTAGCCCCAATGAAGGGGTTATTAATAATATCCAGTAATCCGCCGGAACCTGCCAGGACACCTCTCCTGGTTTGGTCCTGTACGAAATATGCAAATCCGTTCATATCTGCACTGGTTTCGTCACCGTAGGTATTAATACCATTGAAGTTGGGATCATTTAACCTGTTACCACCCACAACTTTACTCAGGATACCAATTTGCTGTTTATTACGATAATCTTCAGCTTCCCAGTCACTACCTTTTACCAGTTGTGCGGCCAGTTTGATACCAAATTTGTTCTTATAAGCTTTTGCCCACCGGAAGTTCCAGTCATAGAATGGAGCAGCGTTGCGCTGTTTTCCATCCACATGCATAATGCCCTGCTTAATATTGAAGCTAAGGCCCTGGTATTTAAAAGGGTTTTTAGTAGTAATAAGAACGGTACCATTCATACCACCGGAACCATACAAAGCTGAAGATGCACCAGAGAGTACCTCTACGTTATCTACATCGAGATCAGAGGGTCCTACTACGCTACCCACGGAAAAGTTCAAACCCGGAGCCTGGTTATCCATACCATCAATCAATTGGTTTAGACGAAGGTTACCGGAACTAACAAAACCACGGGTGGTAATGGTGCGGAAAGTAAGGCTGGCTGTATGTACATCCACACCTTTAAGGTTACCGATCGCCTCGTAATAGTTGGGCGCCGGCATATTACGAAGTGCAGTAGTGCTAAGTCTTTCTACCGTTACCGGGGATTCCAGTAAACGCTGTGGCGCACGGGCAGCGGCTACAACAACTTCCTGCCCAAGGGCAGAGTTTTCTTTAAAATTTACATTTACGGCCTGTGAGGCATCGGAAACAGTCACTTCCTGGCTGTCAAAACCAACTGAAGTGAATACAAGTACTACAGGGAGCTTGGGTACGTTTAGGGTGAATTCACCGTCCGAATTAGTGTAAGTACCCCGGCTTGTACCTTTTACGGCTACTGATACAGCAGGCACACCCTCTTTGGAGTTGCTGTTTTTAACTGTACCTGAAATGGTTATGGTTTGTGCATAAGCACTGAATGAAATAAGGCAAGCCATTAACCATGCAGCCAAAAAGCTATAGCTTTTTCTCATAATTGGGAATTTTAGTTTTGGAATTTGGCGGAAAAATAAGCATTGTAAAGTTTATCTAAAAATTTAATTTTTAAGGGGAAAGGATAAATTGTTGAAATCTTAAACACCCCCCCTTTGGCAGGCTTTTTAGCCCTTGTTATTTTCGGTTCATGAGTCAATTTTCCTTTCCGGGACAAACCGGGTTTTACCGGGGTAAAGTCAGGGATGTTTTTACCATCAGGGATCGCTGGCTCGTTATGCTGGCATCCGACAGGATCTCTGCATTTGATGTGGTACTTCCCAGGCCTATCCCCTATAAAGGACAGGTTTTAAATCAAATTGCTGCTTATATGCTGGGGGCAAGCCAGGACATTTGTCCCAATTGGCTATTGAATGTCCCCGCCCCAAATGTTTCTATCGGGAAAAAATGTATCCCTTTTAAAATTGAGATGGTGGTAAGGGGTAACCTGACAGGCCATTCCTGGCGCACCTATTTAGCCGGCAAAAGGACCCTTTGCGGGGCTCAAATGCCCGATGGAATGAAAGAAAATGACTTTTTCCCGGCACCAATTATTACCCCTAGTACCAAGGCTGCCGAGGGCCACGATGAAGATATTACCCCTGAACAAATAATTGAACAAGGCCTGGCTTCTGAAAGGGAATGGGAAAAACTAAGCCAGTATGCTCTTCTGCTTTTTGAAAGGGGTAAGGAAATCGCAGCTAACCGAGGCTTAATCCTAGCAGATACAAAATATGAATTTGGGATCCTTGATGATGAAATTGTCCTGATGGACGAAATACATACCCCGGATTCCTCCCGCTATTTTTATGCTGATGGCTTTGCCGAAAGACAAGCTGCTGGAGAAAAGCAAAAGCAACTCAGTAAAGAATTTGTAAGGGAATGGCTCATTGCCAACAATTTCATGGGTAAAGAAGGGCAAACAGTTCCTGAAATGACAGATGAATGGGTAGAAACAATCTCAGGCCGGTATATCGAACTGTACGAACAGGTGACGGGCAAAAAATTTGTACCTGAAGATTTAAGCGACGATGAAATATATGCCAGGATCATTGCTTCACTAAATGAACTGAAATAAAACAGGGACAGACAATATAATGTCCATCCCTGTTTTTATACAGCCATAGCTACTTTATTTCTTCTTAATGACCGTTGATACTTTGAATTCCCTTTTGGCACCTTTTCCACCAATTAACGGGCAATAATAATCCAATGCGTCCTGTGCTTCATTATAAGTAAGCCAGTAATCGGTTACTGTGCCGGTAAAAACCAGCCGTGCTGAGTAATTGTAAAGGTCTCTTGTACCCCTGCTGCTAAAGTTGCCATATACTATATCTCCTTCAAAAGGTTTATAGCCCCCGTAGCTGCGTACAATATTATACCCATAATAGGTTTCCACTACGTAATAATTGCAATAACTGTCACTGTATACCACTTCTCCCTGTTCTTTTGATAACCAATAGTTTTCATTACTGCTGATAATCGTATTATCCCTTATACAACTGCTGAGTAGCAGTACCAGGGAGACGAGGATAATAACCGGAATGGTAAAAATCTTTTTCATGGCTTTTGATTTGAAATGGTTAAAATAATTATCACTAATACTAATCACAAGATTGTGCCAGAACTTAAAAAAATTGCACCCGGATTGTTAAATTCAATTAAATACAGATATTCATTGTCTGAAAGAAATGTTATGAAAACCATCTTACCATTGATTGTAATACTTGCCTTAAATACTGCTGCAGCACAGGAATACTATTTACTTGTCGGAACTTATAACTCAGCAAAAAGTGAGGGAATATATGTTTACAGGTTCAGCAGTAAAGATGGCTCTGCAAAGGAGGTCAGCCATATAAAAGCCTCCAACCCTTCTTTTCTAACCGTTTCACCGGATAAAAGATTTGTATACGCCGTGAACGAAACGGGGGACAGCACCGGGAAAGGTGGCCATGTGAGTTCCTTTGCATTTAATACCAAAAATGGAACCCTCACTTTCGTGAACAGCCAGTCATCAGAGGGTAATCACCCCTGCTATATTACCACTGTCAAAACAGGTAAATGGGTACTGGCAGGAAATTACAGTACCGGCAACTTTTGTGTTTTACCGGTGAAAAAAGGTAAGCTAGGAAAAGCAACCGGCATGATACAGCACATTGGATCGGGACCAGATACTACTCGCCAGAAATCCCCCCATGTGCATGGAATATTTATGCAAAAAGATAACAAGGGATTTTATGTTACAGACCTGGGTACCGACAAAGTAATGGACTACCAGTTCAATCCAAAATCAGGAAAAGTAACTCCATCAAATCCACCTTTTATCAATATGAAACCCGGTAGCGGCCCCCGTCATCTTGTTCAACATCCGGACATGCCCATTATTTATGTGTTGAATGAATTAACCGGAACGATGACAGCCGTACTTGTGAAAAAAAAAGAAAATAAGATACTTCAAATCAATTCAACAATCCCTTCTGATTTGAAAGGAAGCCCCGGTAGCGCCGATATTCATCTTTCTCCTGACAATAAATTTCTTTATTGCACCAATCGGGGAAATGCCAACTCAATTGCCATATTTTCTATCGACAAAAACGGGATTGCCTCGCCGGCAGGTTTTACCTCGACACTGGGAGAAAAACCGAGGAACTTCAATATAACTCCTGACGGAAAGTTCTTACTGATTGCGAACCAGGAAAGTAATGAAATAATAATTTTCCGGCGAGATGAAAACACCGGTCTGTTGACCAACACAGGCAACAAGATCAGTATTGGCAAACCTGTTTGCCTGCAATGGGTAAATGCGGATTAAAGGAATTACTTTAAGGTACGGGTCTTCAAACGCTGGCGGGATTTATTAAAAATATGCTGCCCCCTGTCAATACCCTTTCTTAATTGCTTTCTTCGTTCTTCCGGCAGGTGAATGGTATCCTTACATTCATGGCTGCAACAGCCTTCATACGTTGCAGCACATTCTTCGCATTGAATAAAAAGGAGGTGACACCCGTCATTTTTACAATTAGTATGAGTATCGGCAGGCTTGCCGCATTGATGGCAGCAGGCAATGATGTCATTACTTATCCGCTCCCCCAGCCTTTCATCAAATACAAAGTTTTTCCCAATAAACTTGTTGGGCAGGCCCTTTTCCTTTACCTGCCTGGCATAATTGATAATACCCCCTTCCAGGTGAAAAACATTTTTAAACCCCTTGTGCAGCATATATGCAGATGCTTTTTCACAACGGATACCTCCTGTACAATACATTATGATGTTGGTGTCCTTTTTATCCTTCATCATATCGACAGCCATTGGCAACTGTTCCCGAAAGGTATCAGAAGGCACCTCAAGTGCATTTTGAAAATGGCCCACCTCATATTCATAATAATTACGCATATCAATTACTACTGTTCCCGGTTCATCCGTAAGTTTATTGAATTGTTCAGCATTGACATACTTTCCTTTGTTCGCCATGTCAAAAGCAGGATCTTCAATACCATCGGCCACAATCTTTTTCCGCACTTTTACATCCAGCACAAAAAAAGATTTACCGCTTTCCTGCACCGCAATATTGAGACGAAGACCATTCAAAGGTTCTATACTGTATAAATAATTACGGAATATTTCCAGGTTATCTGCCGGGACACTTATTTGTGCATTGATGCCTTCATTTGCCACATAAATTCTTCCCAAAACCCCGATTTCTTTGAGGTCTTTGTAAAGGCTGTTGCGAAAATCAACAGGATCGCTGATTGGGAAATAACAATAAAAGGAAACGGTTGTCCTTGGTGTGTGATCGCTTAATACAGCTTCTTTCAACTCCTTTCGGGAGATGCGGTTGTGTAATTGTGCCATGATGTTTGAATTTTAATTCTGCCGGCTTCATTCCGGTTTGGCCAAGAACCCCAATTGCAGGTTGGGCAAAATTCTAAAGCGCAGCAAAGGTAAGAATTCACTAGTGAAAGCGAAATCAGGGCCAGTCATCACCCCTTTGGCCGGCAAAACGTACCAGGCCGATCTTAATTCCATTTTGCCAGGGCTTTCCGTTAAGATAGGACTGCACATAATCGACCCTTATCTGCTTAAAAATATTATCTATGCCTCCAAAAATTTCAAAATAAGTCGTTTTGTCCCGGTTCAGGTAAAAGCCATTAGCTCCGGTAACGAGGTAAATATTGAGCTTTTTTATTAAGGGCAGTTTGTTGGTAATAAACCCTTTGAAATTATGCTCCAAATGTGCCAGGGCATAAAATTTTGATGTATTGCTGAACTGGTAGATTGGCAATAATTGGAAACTATTGAGATACTCTGTGGCAAAACTTGAAATATTACCATTAAAATGATTGTAATCGGGCAACTCCACCTTATCGTTATCAAGAAAACCTCCCATACCCAGCCTGTAACGAAAGATGCCTTGAAGCTTCAGGTTAACATCATCTTTAACCGTAAGTTTCCACTTACTGAAATCGGCATCACTGCCAAAAAGTTTACTGTAGTTCCGGAGATATGTGACCGAAAATACCGGGTACTTAGAGCCCAAATTTATTTTTCTGTCCGGCAACTCAACATACCGGGCGCCGGGTTGCCATGTAAGGGATAATACAGAAACGAAAACCTGGTGACGCTTAATGTTTTCATTGGTGATTTCATAAGGATAATTAGGGGTATAGAACTTGTCTGCTTTATTGCGCCATGTATAATCTGTCCTGTTATCCAAAGGCAGCCTGTCCTGGTATTGAAACCCGATTATCCATGTAAAACCATCACCGATACCTTTTCTTACACTTCCACGCAAATAAATTGCTTCATAACTTTTAATCCGGTTCTCTTCACTTTGCAGGCAACTAAGAGTATTACCTCTTTCGCCAATCGGGCTGTTATTATTAAACTGGAAGACTCTTTTACCACCGGAAAGTAAAACAGATGAGGCATATTTTTTACCGAATGAATAGACAGTTGTGAGGTAAGGATTGAAATGTTTATTGGCAAAACCATACCGGAATAGCGGCTCCAATGTAATCCGCTTTCTTCCTGACGAGGTGCTATCCAGCTTTTTTGACCAGGAAAATCCCGGTTTTATTACCCAACCTTCTGCCGGATTAAAATTGACCTGACCCAGCAGTGGTTCAAATCTCACCGACACCTTTTTACTTTCTTTTGAAATAGTTTGACCCGTAAGTATCAATGAGCCGGGTGTTAACCGATTTCTTCTTCTTTCAAGCGAATCCAGGTATCGTGGATCTTTTCTTGCCTTTTCAAGGCTGTCCTTCCGTTGGTAATCCCGGATTTCATCTGCCATCAGTGGCAAAGGGCGGTTCTTTTCCCAATAATCAATGGTACGTTTATTAGCGCTGTCTGTATATTTCAAAACTGTATTGGTAAATGATTTGCGGGTAAAGCGGGGATCAAGTTCAAGGTCTGAATAAACATTTAAGAAACTACCGTATGCATCAAAACCCAAAATTTTTAGAGCAGGGTAAACTACCTGGGTACTGATGAACCATGTTGAATTATCATAAGGACGGTACAATTGCTCTATCCTGAGTGAATCGAGCAATTCCATCTGCGATTCTTTCGTTAACTGCAGCTGAATAGAGTGTATCCTCCAGTCATCTTCCACTATATTGATAATACCGCTGAATAAAGGTTCATATTTCCGCCGGGGAATTACTTGTATCCTGCTGATAAGGTTACTGTCTTCAAAATAGGTGCCTTCCAGTTTGTAGCGGTAATAGGCCAACGCATTGTCTGCAATAGGAGAAATAAAGCCCCTTGGATTAAGGTTATTACCAATAAATACATTGTTATCATAAAAAGAAAAGAACTGCGGCACACTTAATCCGTAACCATCGCTTTGGCCACTAACCCTGGAAGAAATGACTTCCACTTTTTCCTTATCCGGTCTGTCAACAGAATAGTTGGAAATGGTTTCCGACAGGTATAAAACCTTTAGCTTTCCGGTATCACCGTCTTCAAAATCTACCTTTTGACCCAGAAATTTTTTGGGATAATTTCTCAATCGTAACTGCCCTTTGGTATATACCCGGCATTCAAATGCAGGAGGTGAATCCTTATAATAAGCCCTTTTTTTGATAGCATTTCTGATAATCTGGTAGGCAGGGTCCTCCCCTGATTTTATGACCGCTTCGGAAAGTGTCATCTCTTGCTGCTTCAGGATGAAATTAACTTCCTTATCATTTTCCGAAATTGAAACCGGCAATTCTTGCTTTTGATATCCTACATACTGGCAAACCAACACATAGCTTCCTGGTACCAGTTTGAGTGAAAACTTTCCTTCACTGTTGGCATTCGTCCCTTTATTAGTTCCCTTGATATAAACTGTGGCAAAAGGCAAAGGTTTGCCATCGGGGTCATTTACACTTCCCTTTATCTTCTGGGACAAAACCGCATTGCAACTTATCAATAAGAAAATCAGGAAGAAAAAGTAACGCATAGATACTGTAACCCGTAATAACAATGGATACTTTATCTTTTTCAAGCAGGAATTTGAAATGTTTTTTATTACTTGCTTTTGGATGACGCCCTTAAAAAACTACCGCTCATAGCCGCAAAGCCAGCCACCAGGCCACCAATCACCCCTGTAACCAATACCAGGTAAAGTGTATTTCCTCCCAATGGAAGGATGGTGGCAATCTTTTTAGCCAATATTCCATTGTTGCGCATATCAATCCACCAGGCCAGCCCGGTCCATAATAGAAAAACACCGGTATACCCTGCCAAAAAGGCTCTGCCGGCTTTCTGGTGTATCAGCACAGCAACCAATAAAGATGTAATGGCCATACCCCACCAGGGGAGAAATAAGCCGCTAATAAAAGCCAGCAGGGCAGTAAGTATAGCTGCAGTCAGAAATTTCATTGTACGCTTATTAGTTGATTAACTTTTTTAATTAAAACTTATCACCCACTTAATGTTCTTATCTTTTTTATCACCCTCCCGCATAAACCAAAGCTTATTATATTTTCCTGCTACCCAGGTATCAATATAATTATCATAAAAACGGCTGCCCGGATTTCCGCTTTGACCACCGGGATAAACTCCATAAGCATCCGTAGTAGATGTTAATTCAACGATCATCCTCCAACTTGGCCCATGGCTATGTGTTATGGCATTTACAATATTACCATTGCCGCCAACAGGTAAACCTGCACGGGCAAAACCTTTAAGGTCTTTAATAAGATGATAAACGGTTGGGTTTTTAAATTTTGACCATTCCAGTTTTCCTTCTGCTTCTTTTTTAGCCAGGTCAGCAGATGCCTTTTTCAAAGCAGCTGTAACAGCATCATAAAGATTTTCTTTTTGAGGAGTATTAATGTTGTCGATAAATTTTACAGCAGTGTCTCTCTTTAAAATTTCCATAGTTGTCTGTTCTTCTGGCCAGGGTGCCTGCGGATTTACCCTTATCAGGTCGTCTTTCCATATCTCAGCTTCCAGACTGTCCCACCAGCATTGATAAATAGTTTGACCTTTAGAATCGGGAGATGCATTCAGATCCCAGGCTTTAAAGATTTCCAAATACTTTTTTGAGGCCGCATCCAGTTCATTTTCCTTTACAAAAGACAGCAATGTGCTTCTGGCATCTTCTGCCAGCGTATTGAAATAATTGCTGTGCAAGGTCATCATATCATTCACGGTAATGCCGGACATAGCCGACAACCTGTTTTCAATGGTAATAGCCCTTGGAGTGATATAACTGCCGGGAATGAAATAAGGATAGGTTGAATCAGCCGGTCGCTGATTGGCACTTTCCAAAAATCCTCTCTCGGGGTTTTTGGCATGGGGGTTCTCCTGCTGCGGAATAAAACCCTGCCACATATAGCTACTATCATGACCGGGCATAACATATAAGCCCTGCCTATCCCAGCGGGCGGGAAATTTGCCTTGTTGCCAGATAGCTATATCCCCGGTTTTTGAAGCAAAAACAAAATTTTGACCCGGGCACTGGAAGGTCTTGATAGCTTCTGTATAATCATCATAATTTTTTGACCTGTTTAACCTATAAAAAGTTATTCCTTCATTGCTTGGATCATGGGCGGTCCAGCGAACAGCCAGGTTTCGTCCGGAAGAATAATCATTGGAGAAACTTTCATCAAACATGACTGGTCCAAAAACAGTATAGGCGACTGTATCCAATACATCTTTAGCGCCTTTTACCTTTATCACCTCCTCTTTCAATGTGGTTTTTTCCCATTTTCCGTTGAACCAATATTCCTGTTTGGACTTGTCCCTGAATTTTATTTCATAATAATCTTTTACATCCCGCTGTGAGTTGGTAACCCCCCAGGCAATACTGTCATTAAACCCAATAATCACAAAAGGAGTACCGGGAAGTGATACACCGTAAGCATTACTATTGGGAGATACCAATTGTATTTCGTACCAGATGGAAGGCAACGACAACTCAAGATGAGGGTCGTTACATAAAATAGGCGCCCCGCTTTTTGTTTTACTGCCTGCCACTACCCAGTTATTACTTCCGTTATTGATATCTGGTTTTGAAATTTCCTGTGCCAGTACGGTGTCTTTAGTTCCCAGGTAAAGTGAATCAGCTGATAGAGGTTTTACCGGTATGATACCCGGCTTATCAAAAGCTGTTCCCTTGGGCACAATGGGCAACAGGGAATCGGGCACCTGGGGATAAAGTGTTTTCAATTCATCAGGCAAAAAAATGGATTTGGCATTGGTATTCGCCAGGTCACTTTCTGTACCGGACGAAAGCATTTTAGCCATCATCTTTAACAGCACTGCACTCCGCAGATTGGTCCATTTCTCCGGTTTTACATTCAGCAATTTATATTCCACCGGTATTTCAGCCTCTTTCAGTGAAGTGATATAAGCATTGATGCCATTAGTGTATGCATCAAATATCTTTTTCGCTACCGGGTCTTTTTCGATTTCTTTCACAGCATTTTCCGCCGCATACACCATGCCCAGACGTCGTTGTTCTTTATCATAATTTATAGCCTTGGGTCCGGCAATTTCGCTGGCCCTACCGGCGGCAGCTTTTGTTTGTAGGTCTATCTGGAACAATCGGAATTTTGCATGCAGGTATCCCTGAATGAAATAGAGGTCTTCATCATTTTCAGCAAATACATGCGGCACCAGCCGGTCATCAAAATATACTTCAGCCTTCCCTTTTAAACCGGTTAGCGTCAGTTTTTCATCAAAACTCTTATTGGCTGGTTCGGCATTCTGCCAAAAACCATGTTGGGGACTAAGAAACTTACCCATTGGCGGAACAGTACCCCATTGTTTGTTAAGTGAAAAAATTAATCCGGCAGTAACAATTGCAGAAACGGAAAA
>DASUDW010000196.1:0-12172 GCA_036275415.1 Chitinophagaceae bacterium
GGTCCGTATGTATCATACCGTCACCATGCGTACGGGGCAATAAAGGATTCACCAGTGCAATGATATATTTGGCACTGTCCACAGCCGAACGGGCAATATCAATGGAAAGACTCAGCGAACAATAACCATGCACATCAGGAGGAGAAACCTGCACAATCGCTACATCCAGTTCCAGAAATTTACGTTTAAACAGGTCAGGGATATCACTCAGGAAAACAGGAATAAAATCGGCCCTTCCTTCATTCACTGCCTTTCTTACCGAAGCAGAAACAAAAAGTGAATTAATCTTGAAAGAATCATAATACTCGGGCCGGTCGATCAGGATATCACCTCTGAAGGTAATGGACACTACTTCCACATTTTTTAACCGCTCATGCTGACGGGCCATTTCATGCAGTACGGGTAAAGGGGTGCAGGCGCTGCCATGCACAAAAACACGGTGTCCGGGCTGTATAATATTCACTGCATCTTCTACAGAAACATAACTAAAAGGATGGATCATATCAGGGTTCATTTATGATGCGAAGTACCGAAAAAACAAGGCTTTACAGATAGATTAATATCAGCCTTGTGCATGATTTTATGCACAGTTGAAGTAAGTTCACCATTCAGAAACAATGAAAAGTTTTTGTGTAAGGCTATTCTTTTACCAGTTCCACTTTGCCTTTAGCAAGATCGTAACAGGCAGCAGACACATGAAGTTCACCTGTTTTTATTTTTTCTGCCAGTATTACCGACTGGTTCTTTAACTGGTGTATTCCATGCAATATGTTAGCCTTTATACAATCATCCAGCAGGTGCAGATCATTGGAAGGTACTTCCTGAATTTCATGTTCCGCCTTAATGCTGTCTACAATGTCTTGTATGTGCCCGGGCACTTCTTTACCGGCAACAAAGGCCTTTACAGCGCCGCATTCCTTATGCCCCATAACAATCACTTCTTTTACACCCAGGTGTTCAACAGCATACTCGATGCTTCCAATTTCAAGGCCGCCCATCAGGTTGCCAGCCGTACGAACTACAAATAAATCTCCCAATCCCTGATCGAAGATCAGCTCCGGCGGAACCCTGGAATCTGAACAGCAGACGACAGCAGCTACCGGGTGCTGGCCAGCGGCAATTTCATCTAATCTTTTTTTGGACTCATGCGGGTGCAACTGCTTCATGGAAGCAAATCGTTCATTGCCGTTTAATAACTTTTCCAGGGGGCTGCTTTCCCGGTCGTTTTGCTCATTTTGTTTGGGAATGGTTCCGGCCACTAATAAAAGACCGGTATAGAGTATCGCTGCGATGGTGGCACCCGTTTTCATACCTAATGAATTTTGGGGTAAAAAATACGGGAGCGAAAGTACTCTCCTATTACACTGCCGTTGATGAACCATATCAGCCGACAAACTGAGTTTTATCAGTAAAAAAAGCCGGAGCATTATGCCCCGGCTTCCTATTAACTATTATTTGATTATTTATTCCGCAACATCAGCACATATCTCACGGCTGCCTTTGCATCATCCAGGGAGATGACGGCATTAGCCGGCATCGGCACTTCACCCCAAACACCCGTGCCTCCCTTTACTACTTTTTCAGCCAGTTTATCAATATTCTCATCTGTGAGATCATATTTGTTCGCCACATCCCTGTAGGCAGGGCCTACCAGTTTCTCATCAATTTTATGACAGGTAAGGCAAAGGTTTTTAGGCTCCGCTACGATTGCAAGACCATTCTGGTAGGCAGGGTCCTGTGTTTTATCATCTTTTTTCGTTTCAGTCGTAGGTGCAGCAGATTCATTTTTTGCATCGCTGCCGCCGCAAGAAACCAGAACCGCCAATAATGCTGAAGTGAAAATCTTTCTTATCATACCAGTGTTTTTTAGTTAACGATCAATTTTGAGAGCCAGCAAATTTCCGATATTCCCGGGAATAGCAAAAGTTTTGTGTATCTATTATTACCTTCCCTGTATAATTAAGACAATGAGAAAATCTTTATTGGTTGTATTTCTGTTGATAGAAATGACAGCATTCGGTCAAACAAGCTATACACCTGCTACGGAAAACCTCACTGCAAGAAAAATTTTCCAGGATAATAAATTCGGATTATTTATTCATTGGGGATTGAGCAGTGTATTGGGAAACGGTGAATGGGTGATGAACAACCGAAGGATAAAAATTGAAGATTACCGGCGCTATCTCCGGGTATTTAACCCTGTGGATTTTGACGCAGAAAAATGGGTGCTGGCAGCCAAAAATGCGGGGATGAAATACATTGTTTTTATTACCCGTCATCATGATGGTTTTTCCAATTGGGATACAAAATACAGTGACTGGAAAATTACGAATACGCCTTATGGCAAAGATGTGCTGAAAATGCTGGCCGAAGCCTGCCAAAAACATGAAATGAAACTTGGGCTGTACTACTCTACCCTTGACTGGTACCGATCTGATTATCCTTACGAAACAGGACGAACCGGTCAATACAGCGGCAGAACGGAAAAGAGCAACTATGCCTCTTACCTGCAGTTTATGAAAAACCAGCTGACAGAACTGCTGACCAACTATGGCACCATTATGAGTATCTGGCTGGATGGCCACTGGGACCAGACCAATCCGGAGGGACATGCAGACCGCAGTTCCCGCATTGACTGGAAGTATGAAGAATTGTATGGGCTTATTCACCAATTACAACCTGCCTGCATGATCGGTAATAACCACCACCTTGATCCGATAGCCGGCGAAGATTTCCAGATGTTTGAAAAAGACCTTCCGGGTGAAAATAAATCCGGCCTCAGCTTTCAGCAGCCCTCCGATGCTATGCCACTGGAAACCTGTGAAACCATGAACGACTCATGGGGTTATAATATTACAGACCGGAATTACAAGACCGTAAAACAGGTAATACAAATGCTTGTAAACACCGCAGGCCGTAACGCCAACCTGCTGCTGAATGTGGGCCCGATGCCCAACGGGGAAATACAAAAAGAATTTATTGATACACTGGCCGCTGCCGGTAAATGGTTGCAGCAATTTGGCAATTCCATTTACAATACCCGTGGTAAAATAATGCCGCCACAGCCCTGGGGTGTTGTAACCAGAAACGGAAAAGAGATCTTTCTGCACCTGCTGCGCAAACCGGAAAATGATTTCATCCTGTTGCCCGGGTTCACTGAAACATTACTTTCAGCGGAAATAATGAAGAGCGGACAAAAAATTACCTGGAACAAAGTGAAAGAAGGTGTTTTCATTTATCCTATGTTCAATAATGATGAATCTAATGACCACCTCATCAAACTGGTAGTAAAATAAAAAGGAGCCACGGGGGCTCCTTAAAAAAATCCATTCATAGAAGTTAAACTACTTCGAGTTGTTCTTTGGGCAATGGTTTCATGCAGAAGAACCAGTCCTTGCAATAAACATCTTTTTCCTTACCCGCCATGCGGTCAGATGCTACACCGCAGCTGTTGGCCGGGGGCACAATTACATCTTCTCCGGGTTGCCAGTCAGCCGGAAGCGCCACTGCATGTTTGTCGGCTGTTTGCAAACCAATAAGCACTCTTTTCAATTCTTTGAAATTGCGGCCCAGTGACAAAGGATAATAAATAATGGCCCTGATGATACCTTTAGGATCAATGAAGAATACGGCCCTTACCGCCTTGGTATTGCTTTCATTGGGCTGTATCATACCATATTTTTTCGCCACCTCCATGGTAATGTCTTCCACCAGCGGGAATTTTACTTCCATATTTTTCATATCCCTGAACTCGATCCTTTCCTTGATGGTGCGGAGCCAGGCAATATGGCTGTAAAGACCATCCACACTCAGGCCTACCAACTGGCAGTTTAACCGGGTAAAATCAGCCTCCATTTTGGCAAATGTCATGAACTCAGATGTGCAAACAGGCGTAAAATCTGCCGGGTGACTAAACAATATGATCCACTTGCCCTTGTAATCCAGCGGGAATTTTATGGGCCCTTGTGTGGTAACGGCTTCAAAATAAGGGGCCATATCCCCGATACGGGGCATGCTAACCATTACAGGTTTGTCTTCAAGTAGTGTCATAATACAAAATTTAAAAGTTGATGAATCAGCTTTGCGCAAAAGGCAATGTACAGCCCCGTACAGGCCGCGAACTATGACATGTATCACAAAATGGGATGATTACAAAGAATAGCGTTTCTTCTCTGAAAAATTATTGCGGCTCCAGCCGGATGGTCAACGGAAAATCCATACCCCGGGAGAATGACTGGGGAAACTGTTGTACCCCTTTATACTTTTCTGATAAAATGGGAATGATCTCGTTCAGGTAAAGTTCTATTTCCTTTACAGTAATTTTTCCGTCTTTCCGGAGATCAGCATCCCCCTTCAGCCCGTTTAAAATGGCATAGGTAAAAATGCCATGTTTCAACTCTTTCAATTCAGCCGCAAACTGCTCCTGGTTGGTGGAGGCCAGTACTGTAAACCCGGTGCTTCTTGCCAGTTGAAAAATGGCTGCTTCTTCACCACCACCCCTTGTAAAAGCTGTAACAGCGCCGCCTGAATTGCATGCATCAAAAAGCACCAGTTGCTTTTGAGCAGGTATATCCAGCAGCAACTCTTTCAGCCGGGTGGCAGATAAGCCATTTGCCTTCAACATTTCATCATTCCCCTGCATCTGTGTTACCTTATGCAGCACCAGGTAAAAATCAGGCTTACTGCTATCGGCCGGGTCACTCATGATGCCATGACCGGCATAATAGAAGAGAAAAACATCTTCCGGCCTTATCTGCTTTTTCAAACGGGCAATAACCTCAGTGATATTTTCGGGTGTTGCCTTATCATCAAACAGCGAATCCACCTGAATGTTCCTGAAAATGGTTTTGGAGGAAGTTGCCAACTGACCGGCAATACCGGCGGCATCTGCACGGGCATAATTCAAATTATAGCGGCTGTTTTTATACTTATCCACTCCAACTGCCAAAACATAGAGTGAACTGGTAGCCTGTGCCCCGGCAAAGGAAAGTGTAAACTTTATCGGGGAAGTCTCCACCTTGTTCTGGTTAAGGGCCGACAAGGTAAAATTATTATCACCGGTCAACAGTTCCACCGGAATGGTGATGGTGGGGAGAGTAATACCGCGGTACATTTCAGGTGAGACGGTAATCCTTTTGCCGTTCTGAAACAAAATCAGCTCACTGATAAATTCTTTATTGGATGCGTCAATAACAATGTTGATATTCTTTTGGGTAATTTTTTCTGTTGCTGCCGGGGCCGATAAACGAAGTACCGGCATATTGCTTACCTGTTGCGCAATGCTTAGTTTTCCGGCATCTTTCACTTTTGCAAGGATCACTGATGCATTTTCATTACTCAGCGCCAGTTCATTGATGATATCCGGCTTGTAATAGTTATCATATAATTTATCTGCCGTATAAAAATCCGCATTCTGTTCTTCGCCTTTGTATACATACCAGCCAATATAAGCAGCGCCGTTGGGTGAGGCTTTAAAATAACCGGCATTGTTCCAGATCACCCATTCTTTGTTTTTGGCAATGAAAATATTCAGCCGCGGCTGAATGACCTGGGCATGGAGCAGGTACTCCGCATTGGCTTTATTACCGGACTTCATCAGTGTATCATACAGCGCTTTTATTTGCCCTGGTTTTGCCAGGTCATACTCCGGAAAATATTTATGCAGAAAATCTACCCACACCGATTCAAGTTCATCATATCGTTTAAATATAATTTCATCTTTTACTTCCCGGAGGTCCCACATTCGGGTTGTCTGGTCCAGGCTGGTGGAATAAAGAAAATTACCATCTTCCGATTCAATGATACTGAACACATCTCCTTCATGGCCAACAAATGCAGCCCGTTCAACACCCAGTGAATCGTATAACTTCAGAAACCCTGCACTCCCGGCTGAGATTACCCAGTTGTTCTTTGTAATGGTAACGGCATTGTGCATATAACCGCTGGCGCCATCCCTTACTATGGTACCAGTCAGTTCATCACCAGAGTAGATATACAACTGCGTCTGATCTTCATTCACACTAATATGCAAGTTTCCTTTTTCCCATACATTTTTGGAATACAGTTGGGTATCAGACGGGTTAAAAGCCAGTAACCTTCCCGACTCCGGTAAAACAGTATAATCATATACCCGGCGGTAATTATTCACCTTACGCAATGCCAGTTTCTTTTCATGTTCGGATATCATGTTAAAAGCCATCCCGTCTCCCGCAATTATTGAATCAGCCTTTACGGTTGCTATTCCATTGCTTTGCCGGATAGAATAAAACTGCAACACACTGGCAGCACCGCCTGCCACAAAAAATGACTGCTTGTTAAGAAAGCCCATTCCCAGCATGGTATTACCACCGGCAAAATCAGCAGCGCCGGCTTTTGTATACACACTGCCTTTGCGCTGAAACAGCAAGACCTTACTGTCTTTCCCTTCGGTAATAATAAACTCTCCGCCGGGAGAAACTGCTAACCGGTTGGCATAATTATCCATCCGGATCACTTGTCTTTCTTTGAGCAGCGTATCCATGATCACCAGCTGATCAAAGTTGACGGCAGCTACCAGGTTGGCACTGCGACTCAGTCCAATAAAATTTATATTATTCCCATATTGCTTTGAAGCAGCCATTCTTTCCAGGTTGGGCAACTTATATTGTACAACTCCCCTCCTGTCGGTCATAAATACTTTATTACCGAGTATCTCAATGTCCTCTGCAAAAAAGTCTTCCCTTACAATCTTTTTCACCAATGAAAAGGAAGGTACGGATGAGCCCCTGTCAATCTTCCAGCAGGCCAGTGTGCTGTCGATAGCCCCGGAAACCAGGTAATTACCATCGGGGGAAAAGCGGAGTGCTGTTACTACGTTTGTATGTGCTTTAAAACGCAGCAGTTGTTTTCGGGTGGCAAAGTCGTATATACGTACCTGGCCGGCCAGGTCACCGTCGGATTCGGTGCCGATTGCCATAAAACCTCCCACAGCCAGCAGGCGGTTATCAGGTGAGAGGGCAATGGCATAGATCTTTCCCTGGTTAAAAACCGATTTAGGCGCCCTTATCTGTTCCTGCAGTTTTTTTTGCTGCACATCCCAGATACAAATCGTTTTATCCGTGCTGCCGGTGACGATGTACTTACCATCTGCCGTAACGATTGCTTCTGAAATCTGTGATAAATGACCACCGGGATTGATTTGCAGGAATGCATCACCCGGACGGGGTTGTGCTTTTACCAGGCCGGTAAAAAAAGAAAGAAAAAGAAAAAAAGAAAATGAAATTCCTTGCAAACTTGTCCTCATCATTAGGTTCATTTTACTGTTCCGGATAAAGCTAATATACTGCAAACAAATTGCCATACCCCGCTATGGGTATAATTAACAAAAAGAAAGGCCCGGCTTAACTAAATTAGCTTACCTTTCGGCCGATAGCTGAGTTTTTTTGCTCTTGTAAGTGAATCATTTCTGCCTTTTTTCTCCTACACCGGCACTTCTTCTCATTTTATTGTACTATTAAATTTTTTCCAATGACAATTTATGTATCCAACCTTGATTTTACTGTCGGGGATGATGAACTGAAAAGAATCTTCACCGGTTTTGGCGAAGTAACATCCGCCAAAGTAATGACCGATAAATTTTCGAACCGGAGCAGGGGCTTCGGGTTTGTAGAAATGCCGGTTCAAACGGATGGCGAGAAAGCGATTGCAGCGCTGAACGGCACCGCTCATGAAGGCAGAACCATGATTGTAAACGAAGCCCGGCCCAGAAAGTAATGCTATTTTTTCACTTCTTTTTAAAGGAACTGTTCAGCAGTATCCAAAAATTTTTATTCAGATGACAACAGAACAAATTGAAAAGTATATTGAAACGGAAAAACGCAAAAATGCAGCTGTTTTTATCCATTTCAAAGACCGGCAACCCGTAGAAGGTGTTTTCATTGTGGGAAAAGACTACGACGAATTGAAATCAAAAAATTTGTGGCGTATCGTAACAGAAACGAAGTATGAACAATGGAAAGAAAAGAAGGACATTAACCTGAGCCGTATTTTCAATGGCATTTCCTTTACCCGGTTGTCAACTGAGTCTTAAGCAAATGGCTTCACCATTTGCAATAACGTAGTTATTGCTGCCCTGCAAAAGGAATTGTGTTGGCGCTGATGCCGGTGCAAAAATTCATTCTTTATTGCCCGTCAATACAGGGGCGGCTATATTTTCTTTACATTAACCGCCATCAGGCCCCGCGGGCCTCTCTCTACCTCAAAACTGACCTTGTCATTTTCTTTAACCGGTTCAGAAAGGTTATTGGTATGTACAAAAATACTTTCCTGGGTAACCTGGTCTTTGATAAACCCAAAACCCTTATCAGTATTGAAGAAGGTTATTTTCCCGGTACGGGTCAATTCTTCCTGGGTGGGGGGGACATACTCCGGTACACCTATTTCTATGTCTTCGAGTTTGATCTCCTTCCGCCGGGAAGGATCCGGCGGGGTGTCAGTGATGTTTCCGTTTTCATCTACATAGGCCATCATCTCATCAAGGCCCTTGCCGGAACCTGACTGTTCTTTTCTTTCCTTTTTACGCTGCTCCTTTTCCCTTTTTTCCTGTTGTTTCTTTTTTTCTCTTTCTTTTTTATTCCATGAATCAGCCATGCAGATGTTGTTTGAATAAAGGTAACCATTTAAATCCGTAAGGCGGTGTAAATCTGCTTCCTGGTACTTTTTTGCAGCAATTGCGGGTAAAAGGATAACATTCAAATTATTGGGCAGATGAATGCTATATTTTTTCTTTTTTCACTGGAGATGCCGGAAATGATACTTCCTTACAGTTTAGGTTGTTGGTATTGATGCTTTAAAATAATATGAGGCTGATGGACGAACACCAACAACGGCGTAATCATACGTTTGCTAACCAGATTTAAGATTATATAAATCCGTAAGCAACCGATAAAGGCCATAGCAGGCCAGCCAATATAATAAAGTCTTAATTACTGGGCAACCAGTTTATACCCTTCTGGGATATACATTTGCATTCCGCTTACCTACATGTATCTTCCACAGGTCAGTAGAACAAAATCTTTTCTCCTCAACTATCAGCTTATGTTCATCGCTTAGCAAAATATCTGAAATAATTTCTACCGGTAATTTTTCCGGAACTAAGATGCCAGCAGGGATTAACCTTGCATTATTTTCAAACTTTTTCATGTTTGGAATTACGAAAAGGAAAAATATAGGATAGATGCAGTAAGATAGAAGTTTGATTTTGTCAAATGGCTATCCGATAAGGTTTAACGTAACATACTCAAGTTAGTCCTAATAATTCATACAGTAAACTCTATTATAGTATTAGCCGGAATACTTATACACAATTGACAATAGTATGACCAAAATATCAAATCAAATAATTTTTATCCGACTAATAGGACTACATTACATGTAATGCGGGTTATTCTATCTGCAAATAAATTTGAACACATGACAAACATCGTAGATGTTGTGGTGGCCGACAAGAACATGACCACTTTGCTCAAAGGCGTTAAAGCCGCCGGATTGGAAACTGAACTGAGTAAAACCGGGCCTTACACGGTTTTTGCTCCTTCCGAAATGGCATTTGGGAAATTAGAAAGAGGCGAAATGACTGAACTGCTGAAGCCAGAAAACAAACTAAAACTTTCATCCATTCTTAAAAACCATGTGATTGAAGGGAAAAAGAGCTTTAAGGATTTTGCAGATGGCGAAAAACTTAAAACACTGAGTGGAAAAGAACTGGATGTAAAAGTTCTTAATGGTACAGTAACATTAAACGGAGCTGCAATCCTGGGCCGTGACCATGAGGCTTCTAATGGAGTAGTACATTCACTTGATACAGTAATTAAAGCAAATTAAGACCCTGCATCATCTCCATTAACCATTAATACCTTTTTCTTAGAGCCACCCCGGAAAACAGGGTGGCTTTTTTAAACAACCTTCAGAAAATAATCATTATGAACAGGTACAAACAATATAATATTAAAGAATCAGACAGGTTTGAACCAGCTATTTATCATAAGGTGAGAGACGAACTGCACCCTATTTTCAAAGCCATTACTGATCTTCCGGCCAGAAACAAAGAGCTAATTGTTCTTTGCTTTTTAAAAAATCATTCCTTAAAAACTGAATGGTTACAGGATAATCCTGAAGTGATCAAACTATTTACAGAAGGCCGTTTTCAGACTACCCATATTGACCATCTTTACGAGTCTGGAAAAAACAATTCCCGCTTTATTCAAAGCTTTGAAGATTACATAAGACAACATATTCTCTGAGAAATTAATTAGCGTTTTCTGAATACAACGCACATTAACTTAAAGACATTAAAAATTGATTAATTATCACTATCTTTATAAAGTGATGAATGCTTCTTCAACATTCAGTGCAGATCAGTTCAATTCTTACTCTTCGTTTCAGTAAAAGTTCACCTTCTCTCTGCTTTTTGCTGCCGGTCTTTTATCACATCCTTTTAACTTTTAAATTTTTTATTATGAACATGTTCGTTTCAAACCTGAGTTTCCACACAGTAGATGAAGACCTGAAAACCCTTTTTGGCCAATATGGAAGTGTAACTTCTGCCAAGGTAATCACTGACAGGTTAACCGGGCGCAGTCGTGGTTTTGGATTTGTAGAAATGGTTTCTGCAGATGAAGCCAATGGCGCTATTAAAGCATTAAACGGAAAAGACATTGAAGGCAGGCTGCTTTCTGTTTCAATAGCCAAAGAAAAAACAGCAGGAACAAAGAGGTATTAATACCCCGTTTATTTCAAATGATTAACCCGGATATAGTTAATGTATCCGGGTTTTTACTGTAAATATGTTTAACCGGCTTTTCCTGCTTTAAATCAATTTCTTTACCACCCCATTTTATTTTTTACTCCGGGACTCACACCTAATAGCAATGGCAATAAAATACTGTTGCATTACCAGATGTTTTAAAAATCTGTGACCGTCTACTTCTCATTGCTGAAAATTACTGAAACATATGACGGCGATCAGTCTAAATGCCGTACACAGGGTTGTACCTTAACAAAAAGCCTTGCGATGAAAAAGAAAAATTGGCATATAACCCCATGGTTATTTTTATTCTCTGCTGTGCTGAGTATTCAGCTGGCTTCCTGTGATGCCTATAATTTCTCCCAACCGCAGCCGGCTGACCGGGAGAATATGTATGTTTTCCCGGATGAAATGCTGGGGAAATGGAAAGAAGATACTTTCACCACAGAAATTGATTTTTCAGTTCCGCTAAATAATAACAGCGGTGATAAATATTATGACAATACCCAACCGCTGCCTGCTGATGAAAATGAAGGCGTCTATATCATTACAAAGCACTATGTATCGCTCATTTTTACCTCCGGCGAAAAGATTGTGAAAGGGGCATGGCCGCAATTAACCAACGGAAATGAGTTTCGCTATCCTGACCGGTATTTCAGCTATTATAAAGTGATGCAAACAATCAGTTATGATTCGCTTAAGCACCCTGTTGATACAACAGATAACTATATTCTTTACCGCCATAAAATATATGAGAAAACACAGGACAGGCTTTTGGAAAAAGGATATTCTTACTACAGCATCGGAGATACCATCGTTGTGCTAAAAAAGGATACCCTTACCATTGATCTTGGCCAAAACGCCTTTTTGCGAAAACTGAATGCCAGCCTCTATGTGCTGAATATCAAAAATGGAATTTTGAGTGATGAAATGGACCCGGCCTGGTGGAAAGTGATTCTGCTGCAAATAACGGCTGATGACAAAATAGTGCAATGGGAACCCGCCTCCAAATCAAGCCGGCTGGGTTGTATGTTTTACGAACGGCCTTCCAAATCGGACTATTTTTATTTTGACTGCCAGTGGAGTAGCGACGAACTGCTGCGGTTAAAAGCGGAAGGTTATTTTGAAAAAGGGTCAACGCTAATCAGAACGAAAGACTGACATCAGCCTGCACAAGTTTTAAATGCGCTGATGATGTAGGCAGCCTCTTTGTACAGTAGGGTTTCATTCACTGTTAGTGTAGTCCTGCCTTTGTTGCCCGGCGGAATAATGCGGATATTAAATTCCTTATTCAGCCGCTGTTGCAGTTTATTCCCATCAATTGTTTTATCCAACTCCAGTGCATAGATGTTTGTGCCGCCATCGAGTGCTGATACTTTTAAACCCGGA
>DASUDW010000197.1:0-5595 GCA_036275415.1 Chitinophagaceae bacterium
AATCCTGAGATGATAAAGGGATTTGAAGAAGTAAAGCCAATGGTTTTTGCCGGGATTTTCCCGGTGAATACAGATGATTTTGAGGAGTTAAGGGACTGCATGGATAAGTTACAGTTGAATGATGCTTCTCTTACTTATGAACTGGAAACTTCACAGGCACTGGGATTTGGTTTCCGTTGCGGTTTCCTGGGTATGTTACATATGGAGATCATCCAGGAAAGGTTGGAGAGGGAATTCAACCAGACGGTGATTACTACCGTACCCAACGTAAGTTTTATTGCTTACACTACCAAGGGGGAGAAGGTGATTGTGAATAATCCCACAGAATTCCCCGACCCCGTTAAAACAGATAGGATTGAGGAGCCGTTTATCAAAGCACAGATCATAACCAAGCCGGAATATATTGGCAATATCATGACCTTATGTTTGGGGAAAAGGGGCATCCTGATGAACCAGAGCTATCTTACTCAAACAAGGGTAGAACTGATATTTGAGATGCCATTGACGGAGATTGTTTTTGATTTTTATGATAAGTTGAAGTCGCAAACAAGGGGATATGCATCATTTGATTATCACCCGATTGGTTACAGGGACAGCGATATTGTGAAAATGGACATCTTGCTGAATGGTGATAAAGTAGATGCTTTATCGGCCCTTATACACCGCAGCCGGGCACAGGATTTTGGAAGAAAATTGTGTGAAAAGCTGAAAGAGTTGCTGCCAAGACAACAATTCCAGATTGCTATACAGGCAGCCATTGGTGCAAAGGTGGTGGCAAGGGAAAATATTTCTGCGATGCGAAAGGATGTAACCGCCAAATGTTATGGTGGTGACATTAGCCGTAAACGTAAACTACTGGAAAAACAGAAAGAAGGTAAAAAGCGAATGAGGCAGATAGGAAATGTGGAAGTGCCGCAGGAAGCTTTCCTGGCTGTGTTGAAACTGGATGATTAATTGAATAATTACATATTTAAGAGGGCATCTTTATGATGCCTTTTTTAATTTAGTTTTGACTGGATATGAAGTTATCAGACATAATAAATTTCCCCTTAAGCCTTCTTGGTGTAAAACTTGTAAGGTTGTCAAAACTAAAGCAATTGCAAAAGGAAGCAGTAAATGAGTTTAATATATCAGATATTGAGAGCGATGAACAATTTATCAATCTGTTTTTAAAAGTTAAGGAGTTTACTTTAGTCGGTATTGAAAGATCATATGCACTTTATAAGGCCGTTCAGTATGTGATTGAAAATAGAATACCAGGCGATTTTGTAGAATGTGGAGTTTGGAGGGGAGGAAGTTGTATGCTGATAGCCTTGGCCCTTAGGAAATATGGTATATCTGACAGGAAAATATGGCTGTATGACACCTTTTCCGGCATGGTAAAACCCGGCGATTTTGATGGTGCCGAAGAAAAAGAATTATGGGAAAAATATAAAATATCTGATGATAAGAATAGTTGGTGCCTTGGTGAATTGGAAGATGTAAAATCTAACCTTCTTCACACCGGCTATCCGCAAGAGAATTTTATACTGGTAAAAGGTAAGGTGGAAGAAACAATACCTTCGGATATACCCGGGCAAATATCCTTATTACGACTTGATACCGATTGGTATGAATCAACAAAACATGAATTAGAATATTTATACCCCCTTTTGTCTTCTAATGGAGTTTTGCTTATAGATGATTATGGTGCCTGGCAGGGGGCAAAAAAGGCTACTGATGAATATTTTGGCAAACAAGGCCCGGTTTTCTTGAACCGCATTGATTATACAGGACGGCTGGTTATTAAAGAATAACTTTCTCTTTCCATAATTGATATACAGTGTCTGGCGCAAACCGTTGTATATTTTTTGCGGCCTGGGTACCCATTTCTTTTCTTTTTTGTTCAAAATCAATAAGACTTGAAATGGCAGATGACAATTTTTCAATATTTTCTTTCTCAACCAACAGACCATCAATATCGTCACAAATGATATCAGATGGTCCGCTGGGGCAGTCAAAGCTTACGCAGGGTAGACCATACGACATTGCCTCGAGTAATACCATTGGAAATGCCTCAAACCTTGAGCTTAAAACAAAAATGGAGGAAGACAGGTATTCTGATTCAATCAATTCATTAACTGGTAACTGAAGAATAAATCTGCCTTGTAGATTTTCCTTTTCGATGAAATCCAATACCTCCGGTTTCATTTCTCCGTCGCCGATCAGTTTCCAGGTCCAGTCCGGATGCTTCGTTAATACCATTTTGGCTGCAGCAAGCATCAGGTCAATTCCTTTCCTGGGTATCAGCCAACCGACAGAAACAATTTGTTTTGCATTGCAGGAAGATAAATTGCCCGACCTGTTTTCAATGAAGTTGGGTATAATATGTACGGGACAGAATTTTTCATAATAAGTAGCTTCCAATTTATTAAGGCAAATGATGCCATCCAGTCTTTTACAGGCATTGGTGTAAAGTGTAGTCCAAAATTTATTTTTCTGCAGCCAGGCATGGTGGTGGTGCTCCCATGCGAAAAGCCTTGCTTTTTTTTGTGTACCAGTTAATACAGCAGCTACCGTAAACGGATATTCGGTAGAAATAATGATATCCGGTTTTGTTTCCCTGAGTATCCTTTTTAGTTTAAGTACATCAGTAAGCAATTTCATTTTGCGGGTGATAATATTGCCTTCTTTTGTTATTCCGAATGAAAGGGGGACCTGTATAATTTTTATTGATGGGTCAATTGGGTAAAAGCTTTTATCTGTTTCATCAAGTATGATAAGGGTTACCTGGTTTCCTTTACGGGCAAAAAGGGTAGCTGTATTTACCGCGGCCCTTTCTATACCGCCGGGAAGATCGAGACGGGATACTAACAGGGCGATATGTTTTGAACTATCTATCAACTTATTATTTCTTAAGCAATCTTTTTGTAAGTTTTCTAAATGTAAAATAAATATTTCTTCTAAGTGTTTTATACTTCTTCAGGAATGAAAGATCTGGTATATCCCGGGCCTTATCCCTCTTACTGATACAGTTGTTGTAAATTTTTATTCTTTCAGCAATAATTTTTTCGGGGGATAATTGCAAGGCAATTTCTTCATAAGCTGACTGTCCCATCTTCTTGCATAATTCAGGTGATGAATGTAAATGAACGATGGCATCTGCCAATGACTCCACATCATTTGCAGGGGTAATCCATGCATTTCTTCCATGAGTGAATAAAAAGGAAGACCCCGTTTTGTCAGTAATAATTACAGGTTTGCGATGAAATGCAGCCTCAACTGAAATAACATTAAAGGACTCCCAGATGGTAGGGATGATGATAAATGCGGCCTCATTGTATAATTGATGCAGCCGATTGTCATCCGGTGTGTTTTCCCAGATCAATTTCTTATTCCAGTTATCCGGGTAGTCTGCCGCCAGTTTTTCTGACATAAACCGGCCATTTTCATGGTCATAATTGTCGGTGCCGGCCCATCGAACAAAAAAATCAGTATTCTTTAATCTGTTATCCGATAAGGCCTTGCATAATATAACCGGCCCTTTGAGTTTTTGAAGACTTCCTACAACGAGGCCAAAATTTTCCTTTTTTGTAAGTTGTTTGTTTTCGTTTAGCTTATCCAGGATAATAGGAATAGCTGCTAAGTAAACAGGCCGGGATGTATAGCGCAATATGTCCTCCCGGCTTTGCGGGCTATGGCTGATAATTCCATCTGCATGAATAAAGGCAAGCTTCTCCAGCCTTTCAACCAATTTACTTTGCTCATCTTCTTTGTGCTGGTTGTACTCTTTATATTGAAAGAAGGCGCCATGGCCGCTGATCAGTACCGGCGGCAATTGCGGATGTTGCAGAAAAGCACCTATGCCGCCAAAAGCCGAAGCTTCTATGATATCAATTTTCAGTGTAATGCTGTGCAGCATCAGCCACTCCAGCATGGCCCTGCCCATGGCAATCCAGTAAGGTGCATCCATTCCCCCGGGGCGGAAGTATTGTTGAAATTGTCGGTAATTATGATGAAATGACTTCCTTAGGCGAATAATAGTGATGCCGTTTTTGTCTATTTCAATGGTGTCATTTTGATCTCTTGGGGCATTTATATCGATTGTAAGTACATAGGCTGAATGTCCCTGCAGGTGTAACAATGCTGCCAGCCGTTGTGAATAGGTGCTTATACCGCCGGTATCGGGAGGGTAGTTAGACGTGGCGATGCAGATATTCATACCGGGTAATTAAATTATTTTTCTAAAATTTTCTGCAATGACCGGGGCCAGCACATTGACTGAATATTTTAATTCTGCTAAAACTCTTGCATTGGCAGCGCAACTTTCATAAAAGGCCTTTTCATTTTTTAGTAAATTGAAGGCTGACAGCCATTCAGAAGTTGAAGCAGCCGGAAGACCTATCTCCATTTCATTTAATATTTTATTATTGGTTC
Source organism: Chitinophagaceae bacterium (assembly GCA_036275415.1). Classification (GTDB taxonomy): domain Bacteria; phylum Bacteroidota; class Bacteroidia; order Chitinophagales; family Chitinophagaceae; genus JJ008. Next base: position 4,417 of record DASUDW010000197.1, read on the forward strand.
CCACCGGACTTACCACAACAGGTATGGCGCATGCCATATACTGAATCATTTTATAACTGCATTTACCTTGTGTAAAGGCATCGTCTGGCAGGGGCATAATGCCTATGCTAAACTTATTGATAAGTTCATTTTCTTTTTCTGCTGACCATTTTTCAAACACATATTTTTTGCCGTCAAATTTAAATTGCGGAGGGGGTGTTGAAGACACAATCACCAACTTTGCGTTATTATTTTCTTTTAGAAATTCTTCAATAGCTGGTTTTGCGATTTCAAGGTATTTAAAATTACTTTCCGTGCCAATCCATCCAATAATAAAATCCTCTTTAATGGTATTAATGGGGTAAAGAAATTCAGGGTCAATAACTGTTGGTATAATCAAAGTATTCCTATTGTGCTTTATAGCATAGGCTGCAAGATATTCGTTGCCGGCAAACACCATTGCTGCTTTTTTTAAAGCATGTATCAGTGATGATTCTTTATCGTTGAGCCATACAGCATCATCAAAGTCAAAGACAAAGGGTTTCGACAATTTTCTTTCAAAAAAACTTTGATGGTGAATGATTAAGCGATTTTGCCAGATTAAATCGTATTTATATTGTTCAATAAAAAGGGGTAGCCGGCTTATGGTTCTGGTGAGTTGGTAGTATCGCCAGTGGTTTATTAAAGTTAATTTACTTAATGATTTCATCCATCCCGGGGGAGGATCATATCGAAGGGGTTTGTAGTGTTTAGGCTTCAGGTCTATGTTATATCCGGATAAAGGTTGTTTGTATTGTATAATTCTTGCCCTTGCAGAAGCTTCGGTTGGTGATGTTATGATGCCAAGGACTTTCATTCGGATCTTTCTAGCAATTTGTTCACTTATTTTTTGAATACTAATAATATTCTCCTGAATATAAAAAGGGTTGTCAGCCAAAAATTGATCTTGAAATAATTAAGTAGAATATTTACTAAATTAACTAAACCCTCAGTTTTAAATCCAATGCCAATATGAAACTTTATAAACCAGGATAACAATTTCTTTTTGTCACTTACATTCGATATTTTATATAATAATTTTAGAATTCTGAAAAGCTCCAGCTTTTTTGCAACTATATTTTTATTCCTGTCCCTAATCGAAAGACTTTTTTGTGTCCTTCTAAATGTATTAAGATGTTTATGTGTGTAATGAATATGACA
>DASUDW010000198.1:0-7182 GCA_036275415.1 Chitinophagaceae bacterium
TGGGTTGACCTGAACGATCCTTACATTACTTTCAAGAACGAATATATTGAAACACTCTGGTGGCTGCTGAGTGAGTTGTATAAAAAGGGATTGCTCTACGAAAGTGTAAGCATACAGCCCTACTCTCCTGCTGCCGGTACCGGTTTAAGTTCGCATGAATTGAACCAGCCGGGTACGTATAAAGAGGTGAAGGATACCAGTTGCGTGGCGATGTTCCGGGCGGTGCAGGATGCCAGGAGCCAGTTCCTGCATGATGCAGTGCATGGCGCTGAGGTATTCTTCCTGGCCTGGACGACTACACCATGGACCCTTCCTTCTAACCTGGGTCTTACCGTAGGCGGCAATATTGATTATGTGCTGGTAAAAACATTCAACCCCTATACACACCTGCCCATCAATGTTGTACTGGCCAAAGCATTGCTTAATAAATATTTTAAACAAGAAGGCAAGGATGGTGATTTTGACGGATACAATGAGAAAGTGAAAGTGCTTCCGTGGAGCATCATCACAGAATTTAAAGGAAGTGATATAGAAGAGTGCCGTTATGAGCAACTCCTGCCTTATGATGCTAACAGCCCTGCCCATGCCGGAGGCAATCCGTTCAGGGTTTTAGTGGGTGACTTCGTTACCACAGAAGACGGAACCGGTATTGTACACACCGCCCCTGCCTTTGGCGCCGATGACTATAAAGTAGGCAAGAAGTATGGCATAGGCATACTCACCATGGTGGACCGTGAAGGAAAATTTGTAGACGGCTTAGGTGAATTCAGTGGCCGCTATGTAAAGAACTACAAAGACGAACAAAACTATGTAGACGTAAACGTTGACATAGCCGTTAAACTGAAAAAAGAGAACAGGGCTTTTAAAGTAGAGAAATACGAACACAGCTACCCGCATTGCTGGAGAACAGATAAACCGGTTCTCTACTACCCGCTGGATGCCTGGTTCATCAAAACAACGGCCATCAAGGACCGGATGGTGGAACTGAATAAGACCATCAACTGGAAACCTGCCTCCACCGGTGAAGGCCGCTTTGGCAACTGGCTGGAGAATATGGTAGACTGGAACCTGAGCCGCTCCAGGTATTGGGGCACACCACTTCCCATCTGGAAAACAGAAGACGGTGAAGAAGAGAAATGCATCGGCAGCATCGAAGAGTTATTAAGTGAAGCCGCAAAAGCTGATAGTCATTTAGGCACTAATAATTCACGACTCACGGCTCATGACCTGGACCTCCATAAGCCATTCGTCGACGATATCATTTTAGTGAGCAATTCAGGTAAACCTATGAAACGGGTGCCCGACCTGATCGATGTGTGGTTCGACAGCGGCGCCATGCCGTATGCGCAGTGGGGCTTGCCAGATACCAGTTCAAATAAGTTTGGTCCGTTGAGTGCTGAAAACTTTTTCAAATATCATGCGACTTCAGAAGCCTCCCCCCTGAGGGGAGGTTTGGAGGGGGCTTCCTTCCCTGCAGACTTTATTGCAGAAGGTGTAGATCAGACAAGAGGCTGGTTCTATACCCTGCATGCCATTGCCTGCCTGGTTTTTGATTCGGTTGCTTACAAGACGGTTGTATCAAACGGACTGGTGCTGGATAAGAACGGCAACAAAATGAGCAAGCGCCTCGGCAATGTGGTAGACCCGTTTGAGACCATTGAGAAATACGGTGCTGATGCTACCCGCTGGTACCTCATCACCAATGCCTCTCCGTGGGACAACCTGAAGTTTGATATTGAAGGTATCAAAGAAGTGCAGCGCAAGTTCTTTGGTACACTGTATAATACTTACCAGTTCTTTGCCCTCTATGCCAATGTGGACGGGTTTGCTTTCAAAGAAGCTTATATACCGCTGCAGGAAAGGCCGGAGATAGACCGCTGGATACTTTCCTCGCTCAATACAGTGGTGAAGAAAGTAAACCAGTTCATGGATGATTACGAACCCACCCAGGCCGGCCGGGTAATCGAGGATTTTGTAGATGAACATTTGAGCAACTGGTATGTGCGCCTCTGCCGCCGCCGTTTTTGGAAAGGCGAATACGAGCAGGACAAGATCTGTGCTTACCAAACCTTGTATGAATGCCTGGAAACTATAACCAGGCTGATCGCCCCGATATCACCTTTCTTCAGTGATTCGGTATTCCGTAACCTGAATGCCGTAAGCGGACGCTTCATTGCTTCATCCGTTCATCATACCGATTTCCCGATGGCCAATGAAGCGGCTATTGATGAATCGCTGGAAGAAAGAATGCAACTGGCCCAGGATGCATCCTCACTGGTCTTATCGCTCCGAAAACATAAGAAAGTGAACATAAAAGTTCGCCAGCCCCTGCAAAAAGTGCTGATACCGGTGCTTAACCTTTCCATGCAGGAGCAATTGAAAAAAGTAGAAGACCTGATTAAAGCAGAGGTAAATGTAAAAGAGATAGCGTACCTGAGCCCGGACAATACATTTATCAGTAAGAAGATTAAACCCAATTTCGTGGCGCTGGGTAAAAAGCTGGGGGCCAAAATGAAAGCCGTATCAGCAGCGCTGGCAGAGTTTACCCAGGAAGATATAGCTAGGTTAGAAAAAGAAGGTCAATATAGTTTGTCAATTGATGGCGAACCTGTAATATTACAGATTACCGAAGTGGAGATCAGCAGTGAGGATATTCCGGGCTGGACAGTGGCGAATAAAGGCAGCTTGACCGTGGCGTTGGACGTAACAGTTACCCCGGAACTGGAAGCTGAAGGCCATGCCCGGGAGTTTGTGAACCGCATACAGAAAATCCGCAAAGACAGTGGTTTTGAACTGACCGACAAGGTGGATGTAAAGGTTTCTGCCCCTGAAGGGTTAAAAAATTCTTTGACTGTCTTTAAAGACTATATTTGCGCCGAAATTCTGGCGGATAGCCTCGAGTTTGTACCCGACAATTATCGGGATGACAATCAGGACAGCACGGTCCAAACGGCTATCGGGATAGATATAAACGATGTTTTGCTAAATGTGATTGTATCAAAAAAAGGGTAATTTATGGCAACTAAAAAGAAACAGGCCCCCAAAAAGGCCGCCAAACCCGCCCCTAAACCTGCCCGCCGGTCAGGCGGGAAGCCTGCAGCTAAAAAACCTGCAGCTAAGAAAACTGTGAAAAAATCTGCACCGAAGCCGGCAAAAAAGCCTGCGAAACCGGCAGCAAAAGCTGCCCCGAAAAAAGCCGCCAAACCGGCCCCAAAGAAGGTAACCAAACCTGCAGCAAAGCCTGTGGCTAAACCGGCTCCTAAGCCTGTGGCCAAGCCAGTTGTTGCCAAGGCACCGGTGGCCAAGCCGGAACCGGCACCGGCACCTAAACCTGTGGCTAAAAAACCGGGAACAGTTGATCCCAAATCGTTGGTTTCTATAAAACCAAAAGTGGCCCCTGTTACCAAGAAAGAGCCGCCAAAACCGTCAAAAGTTGTGATCCCTAAAACCACAACCAAAAGCTCGGTTAAGTATGAACCCGAATTCACTAAATCAGTATTGGATGCCAATGCATCTATTCAGCATTCCGGACCAACTATGAGATATTCAGATAATGATCTCGCCGAATTCAGAGAGATCATCCAGAAAAAACTGGATGCAGCCAAGAAAGAACTGGCGTACCTGCAAGGACTCATTACCCGCAAAGACGAAGGCGGTGATATGGACGAGGCCCGTTACATGACCATGGAAGATGGTAGTGTAAGCATGGAAAGAGAACAGCTGAGCCAGATGGCCAGCCGCCAGATCACTTTTATAGATCACCTGGAAAAGGCATTGATGCGTATCGAAAATAAAACCTATGGCATCTGCCGGGTTACCGGTAAGCTGATCGACAAAGCCAGGTTGAGGGCAGTGCCTCACGCCACGCTGAGCATCGAAGCCAAGCAGATGATGAACAAGTAAGAATTAATCGTTCATATATGATAAAACCCCGGCATGCCGGGGTTTTTCTTTTATCTATATGATTAGATTATTTGGTCTGCATGGCCTCCATGGCACAGGTTCGGCCAATTTCTTCAGCACCGGCTTTGTCTTTATCGGCCTCTGCTTCTGATTTGTATTTGGCGAGCATCTTATCTGCCGCACAATCACAGATTTTAGATACCTGGTCCTTGTTCAACAATTTCTGCAGTTCTGTTTCCTTTTCCATCTCCTTATTGCATTTATTGACGAGGTATCCTTTTGACCACTCTTTTTTAGCGCAGCTCACCAACGCCACAATGAGCAGCAGCGGGATTAATTTTTTCATGATGTTTTTTGGGTTTATTGTTTTTAAACGAGTGAAAAATTATCTCCTGCTGGCGATAAGCAGGTTCAGGTCGGTGTACTTCAGATCGAAGCGTTGGCTAAGATAGAAATTCGTAAGGGCGCCTTTGAAGATATAAATACCCTGGCGCAGGTGTATCTTATGCCAGAGCAGGTTTTCAAATCCCCCCTCTTCTCCTGCTTCCAGCAATAAGGGCATCAGCACATTACTGATAGCCTGTGAAGCCGTGCGGGCAAAGCCGGATGGGATATTTGGCACACAATAATGTATCACCCCGTATTTCATAAAAATGGGATGCTCATGTGAAGTGATCTCGGAAGTTTCAAAACAACCGCCGCGGTCAATACTCACATCAATGATCACAGAACCGGGTCGCATATTACTGACCATCTCTTCTGTTACCACCAATGGGGTACGGCCGGTTTCACTGCCGAGGGCACCAACGGCCACCTCGCAGGTCTTTAACTGCTTGGCCAGCATGCGGGGCTCCAATACTGAGGTCCACATCCGCTGACCGATATTGTTCTGCAATCTTTTTAAACGATAGACATTATTGTCAAACACCTTTACGGATGCCCCTAATGCAAGGGCCGCCCTTGCGGCATACTCCCCTACTATTCCGGCGCCGATAATAATAACTTTTGTGGGCGCAATGCCGGAAATACCTCCGACCAGCACCCCTTTGCCATGATTGGCAGAGCTGAGATACTGCGCTGCAATCAGCATGACCGCACTACCGGCAATTTCACTCATGCTTCTGACGATAGGGTAAGATTCGCTGTCATCTTTCAGGTTCTCAAATGAAATAGCCGTTACCCTTTTTTCCATCATCTTCTCCAGTATCTCGGCTTTAAGTATGGACTGATGTATGGGTGAAATGATGATCTGGTTCAGTTGCAGCAACGGCAGGTCTTCATCAATAACAGGGGCACTTTTCACCAAAATAGGTGCCTTAAAAACATCGGCCCGGTCATAAACAATTTTAGCTCCTGCTTCACTGTAATCCTTATCCCTGAAGTGCGATGCTTCACCTGCATTATGTTCAATAACTACCTGGTGCCCGTTACTGATCAATACACTGACGGCATCAGGTGTTAAAGCAATACGATTTTCCTGGAAAGCAATTTCCTTGGGAATACCAATCATCATTCCCTCTGACTTGGGCTTGATATCAAGGGTCTCTTCCAGTGTTTCGTAACTGAAAGAGGTACTTATTTTTGGCTTTTGCTGACTCATGAAGCTGGTTATTGGTTGCTTGTTCCTGGTACTTGCCTCCCCGGAAAACAATAGGCTCTCCCATGCAATTCCTGCAAACAGCAACTATGTATTCAAATGTACCTAAATATTGGCGATTTTCAGCCGCCTGCTTTTCGAATCAACCAGTTCTAAATTAACATGAACGGTATCGTCCGGAAAAATACCCGGGGCCTTTTCCGGCCATTCAACCAGGCAGGTGTACCCGCTGAATAATGCATCCTCTACGCCGGCCCTTTGAGCTTCCTCTTCATCTGCAAGCCGGTAAAGATCCATATGAAAAAGGGGCCTTTTAGTGCCCTGGCAATAATAACTATATTCATTAATGATTGAAAAAGTAGGGCTGCCTACCACATCTTTTACACCCTTCACCTCGCAAAGTGCATGGATAAAAGTCGTTTTTCCCGCCCCCATGGCGCCATGAAAAGCAAACACTTTGCGTTCACCAACATTCTTCCAGAACCAGTTGGCCGCTTCATTTATGTTATCTAATGTGAACACCAGCTCCATGGCACAAATTTAACCGGATTAGCAACCATGTTGCTCAAATATTCCTGTTTCAGCAAAATGCCGCCCTCACATATTTGGTAAATTTGCAGTATGGAAAATGTTCAATGGAAGGTTGACGGAATGGATTGCAACACCTGTGCACTGAATATTCATAAATACCTGGAGAAAAAAGGCATGAAGAATATCAAAGTAAATTTTGCCACAGGCTTTGTGAGTTTCGAAAACAATGGAGCAGTCAATGAGTCAGACCTGGCAAAAGGTATCAACGGGCTGGGTTATGAAGTAGCGGAACATACGCCGGTTACAACAGAAAAGAAAACAGCATTTCTTTCCACGCATTTACAACGTTTCTGGTTTTGCTTTCCTTTTACGGCGTTGCTGATGCTCCATATGATTCCCGGTGTACATATTCATTGGCTGATGAACCACTGGGTACAGCTGGCATTGACCATTCCGGTGTACCTCGTTGGAATGAGTTTTTTTGGAAAGAGTGCAGTCAAAAGTATCCGTAACCGGATGCCCAATATGAATGTGCTGATTGCTCTCGGATCTACCGCTGCCTTTGTGTACAGCCTTTATGGCTCATTGACCGGACAGGCCGAGCAGTATTTATTTTATGAAACAGCTGCCACCATTATCACTCTTGTTTTTCTCGGCAATTACCTGGAAGATGCTTCTATTGCTTCCACACAAAAAGAACTGAACAAACTGGCTAAATCACAAAAGGTAATGGCCAATATGATCGCCTTTGATGATGAACACAAAGAACAAATCTTCCCGGTTGAGAATACAGAATTAAGAGTTGGTGATCTCATTCTTATTAAAAGCGGGGAACAGGTACCCATTGACTGTAAAATCCTTTGGGGAGATATACATGTAAACGAAGCGATCATCACCGGGGAAAGCCTGCCGGTACATAAATTGGCAAAAGACAAACTGATCGGAGGCAGTGTAATTACTGACGGTACAGTGAAAGCACAGGTAACAGCAGTATGGAACGAAACTGTATTATCCGGCATTTTGAAAATGGTAAAAGAGGCCCAGGGAGAAAAACCACCGGTACAATTACTGGCAGACAAGATAAGTGCTGTTTTCATCCCGATTGTAATGGTAATTGCTGCTGTAACACTCATCGCCAATTGGTTTATACT
>DASUDW010000199.1:0-3834 GCA_036275415.1 Chitinophagaceae bacterium
ATACATTTTCCGCATTGCCCGGATGGTGCAGGAAAAAGCTAGGGAACTGGCCATCATCGAAACATTAGACGGAGGCAAACCCATCCGGGAGAGCCGCGACTTTGATGTACCCACTGCTGCCAACCATTTCTTTTACTATGCCGGCTGGGCCGATAAACTGGAATATGCTTTCCCCAACAGAAGAACAGAGCCATTGGGTGTGGCCGGTCAGATCATCCCCTGGAATTTTCCTTTACTGATGGCTGCCTGGAAAATTGCACCGGCTTTAGCCACCGGTAATACAGTTGTTTTGAAACCGGCTGAGACCACTCCCCTTACGGCTTTGAAATTAGCAGAGATCATACAGGAAGCAGATCTTCCCCCCGGCGTTGTGAATATTATTACCGGAGCAGGCGCCACCGGTGCTGCTATCGTTAATCATCCTGATGTAAATAAAATTGCATTCACAGGTTCTACAGAGGTTGGAAAATTAATTCAACAGGCCATTGCCGGTACTACTAAAAAAGTAACGCTGGAACTGGGCGGCAAAGCTGCCAATATCATTTTTGAAGACGCCCCCATTGACCAGGCCGTAGAAGGGGTTATCAACGGAATTTTCTTTAACCAGGGTCATGTGTGCTGCGCCGGTTCAAGGTTGTATGTACAGGAATCGGTAGCTAAACAAGTGATCAGAAAATTAAAAGACCGACTGGAATCGCTGATAGTTGGTGATCCGCTGGATAAAAATACGGATATCGGCGCCATCAATTCTAAACAGCAGCTTGAAACTATTCATAAGTACATCAGCATTGGCAAAAAAGAAGGTGCTGAAATGTATGAAAGCAGCTGCCGCCTGCCGGGTAAAGGATTTTTTTGCCGCCCTACCCTGTTTACCAATGTGGCGCAAAGCAACCGAATTGCACAGGAAGAAATTTTCGGGCCGGTGCTTGCCATACTCACTTTCAGAACAGATGATGAAGTAATTGAAAAAGCCAATAACTCACCTTATGGTTTGAGTGCCGGTGTATGGACGGATAAAGGTTCCAAGATCTTTAATATGACTAAAAGAATGAGAGCCGGTGTGGTATGGGCCAATACATTCAACAAGTTTGATCCCACATCACCTTTCGGCGGTTATAAGGAAAGTGGTTTTGGAAGAGAGGGTGGATTGCACGGGTTGTTGCCGTATTTAAACTTGAAAAATTAATTGCTCTCACAGATGACACGGATTTACAAAGAAAAAATCTGTGATAATTTGAGAAATCTGTGAGCCAAAAAATAAAAAGATGGAAAAGACCATAAAAAAGTCAGCACTCAGCATCAGCGAAAATGGATTAGAGAAGAAACCTTCTACTAAAAGATTAGAAGTGCTGAAGACCTATAAAATTTATATTGGCGGGCAGTTTCCGAGAACAGAATCTGGCCGTTATTATATCCCTGTTAATGCAGCCGGAAAAAAACTGGCTAATGTATGCCTGAGTTCGAGAAAAGATTTTCGTGATGCGGCAGTAGCTGCCAGAGGAGCTTTTAGCGGCTGGAGCGGCCGTGCCGCTTTCAACCGCTCGCAAATCTTATACCGCATGGCGGAAATGCTGGAAGGAAGAAAGGCCCAGTTCATTGAGGAACTCGTACAACAGGATGCTACCAAAGCGAAAGCAGAAAAAGAAGTAAACCTTGCCATAGACAGGTTGATCTATTATGCCGGATGGTGTGATAAGTTTCAGCAACTGTTCAGTGCCGTAAACCCGGTAGCCAGTTCGCATTTTAATTTTTCTGTACCGGAGCCTACCGGTGTAGTTGCCATCATTGCACCGCAATATGATTCGCTGCTGGGGCTGGTTTCTGTTATTGCACCGGTCATTGCAGGCGGCAACACCTGTGTGGTGCTGGCATCTGAAAACAAGCCACTTTGTGCAGTAACCTTTGCGGAAGTATTGAACTCATCAGACCTGCCGGGTGGTGTTGTCAATATTTTAACCGGCAAACCATCCGAATTGGTATCCTGGTTTACGGATCACATGGATGTAAATGCAACCATTTATTGTGAAAATAATTCTGAGATACAGAAAATGATGCGGAAAAAATCTGCCACCAACCTGAAGCGAATCTTTTTCTATGATAAAGTGAACTGGTACAGTGATGAAGGACAATCACCCTATTTTATCATGGACACCCAGGAAATTAAAACAACCTGGCACCCGGTAGAGAATATTGCCGGAGCCGGTGGCGGGTATTAACCCCCGGCCCCTGCCTCACCGGCAGGCAAGCCTAAAGGGGAGAAATTACCCGGATCAAAAAAAATTGGTAAGATATTTGAACCTTAAAATGCATATGAAATTCACCTGGTCGGTAATTTTTACACTATTGTCAACAGTTGCCTTTGCACAAAAAGATACTACTGCCATTAAACCTGCAGACAGCAATACCGTTATTATACATAAAGATCCCCGCCTGGATTTGCTGGTAAAAAAACAAGCCGACATAAATGAAATAACCAGCCGGGAAGGCCGCCGTACCGACAAGGGTTTTCGCCTGATGATCATCAGCACCAACAGCCGGGATGAAGCCATTGCTGCCAAAACAAAAGTGTATACTTATTTCCCTGAATTAAAAGCCTATCTCTGGTACCAGTCTCCCTACTTTAGGGTGAAAGCCGGCAATTTTAAAGACAGGAAAGATGCAGAAGCCTATCAGCGACGTATGAATGCTTACTTCCCCAAAGGGGTTTTCATCATGAAGGATATTATCGAAGTAAAACCCGGAAAAGGAGAAGAAGACCTGATTCCCTGATAAAACAACATTTATTAGACAGCCATGTGAAAAGCATGGCTTTTTTGTTGCAACAAATTATGCTTTCTACTGAAATGCTATTTTTGCCGCATGCAGTCAAAGATTAAAGCACTGGCCCATCAATATGCTACCGAGTTTATTGATATACGCCGGCACTTACATGCCCACCCCGAACTTAGTTACCAGGAATTTGAAACCTCAAAGTTTGTACAGAATAAGCTGAAAGAATTCGGTATTCCTTTTGAAATAAAAGCCACCACCGGTGTTGTGGGGCTGATCAAAGGTAAAAATCCGGACAGCCGTATCATTGCCCTGCGGGCTGACATGGATGCATTGCCTATTAAAGAAGAAAATGATGTCCCTTATAAGTCAAAAAACGAAGGTGTGATGCATGCCTGCGGGCATGATGTACATACTACTTGCTTATTGGGCGCTGCCAAAATATTGAATGAACTAAAGGATAAATGGGAGGGCACCGTGAAATTAATCTTTCAGCCGGGCGAAGAAAAAAATCCGGGTGGTGCTTCGTTAATGATCAAAGATGGTGTACTGGAAAACCCAAAACCTCAGGCCATTCTGGCATTACATGTCAATACTATTTTGGAGGTTGGCCAGCTTAGTTTTCGTGGTGGTAAAGTAATGGCCAGTGCTGATGAAATTTATATAACCATAAAAGGGCAAGGGGGCCATGCAGCCTCTCCGCATCTTACAGTTGATCCTATATTGATCAGTTCTCACCTGGTCATTGCCTTACAGCAACTGGTTAGCCGAAACAATAATCCATTCAATCCGTCAGTGCTCTCGATTACTTCTTTTAATGGCGGTAATACTACCAACGTTATTCCTAATGAAGTAAAATTGATGGGAACCTTCAGGGCTATGGATGAAGAGTGGCGTTTCAAAGCCCATGAATTGATTCGAAAAATAACAACTGATCTTGTAACCTCCATGGGTGGTACAGTTGATCTGCATATTGATGTGGGTTATCCTTGTGTAATGAATAATGAAAAAGTAAATGTGAATGCCCGTAGAAAAGCAGAGGAGTATGTTGGCGCTGAAAATGTA
>DASUDW010000200.1:0-20890 GCA_036275415.1 Chitinophagaceae bacterium
TGGTTTTGATGTGGTGAAGGATTATAAGGCCATACGGCAACGGGTAGGCTATATGCCCGGCAGGTTTTCCCTTTACCAGGACCTGACGGTAAAAGAGAACCTCGATTTTTTTGCTACCATATTCAATACCTCCATTGAGGAGAATTATGACCTCGTAAAAGATATTTATTCGCAGATAGAACCTTTCAAAGACAGGAGGGCCGGAAAATTATCCGGTGGTATGAAACAAAAACTGGCCTTAAGTTGTGCGCTGATACACCGGCCATCGGTTTTGTTCCTCGATGAACCTACCACCGGTGTGGATGCCGTATCCCGAAAAGAATTCTGGGAAATGCTGCGGCGGCTGAAAGAGCAGGGCATTACGATACTGGTTTCTACACCTTATATGGATGAAGCAAGCATGTGCGACAGGGTGGCATTATTGCAAACGGGTAAAATTCTTTCCATCAATACCCCTAAAGGCATCGTCGAAACTTTTGGTAAGCATTTAATTGCGGCAAAAAGTGATAACATGCTGCAACTGCTCAGCCTGCTGAAAGAAAGTGAATGGGTAGAAGATGCCTATCCTTTCGGCGAATACCACCATGCTGTGATGAAGAAGGGCGGCAGGGCCGAACTGCAGGAATATTTTTCCCGTAAAAGTGTACCGGTAGAACTCAAAGAAACAGCACCGGATATTGAAGATTGTTTCATGTTATTAATGAAAGCAGGCAATGGACAATAACAAAGTGATCATAGCCGATAAGTTGACGAAACGCTTTGGCGATTTTACGGCCGTGGATGCTATTTCCTTTGAAGTGAACCGGGGAGAGATCTTTGGTTTTCTCGGGGCCAATGGCGCCGGAAAAACCACGGCCATGCGGATGTTGTCAGGGTTATCAATGCCCACTTCCGGTAAAGCAATGGTGGCAGGTTTTGATGTATATAAAGAGAACGAAAAGATCAAGCGGAACATTGGTTACATGAGCCAGAAGTTCTCTTTGTATGAAGATCTGACGGTAAGGGAGAATATCCGTTTCTATGCAGGTATCTATGGCAAGCCTTCCAAATTTATTAAGGATAAAACAGCAACGGTATTAAAGCAGTTGCACCTTACGGCCGAAGCGGATAAGCTGGTAAAATCCTTGCCGTTGGGCTGGAAACAGAAACTGGCTTTTTCGGTGGCTATTTTTCATGAGCCGCAGCTGGTGTTTTTAGATGAACCCACCGGTGGGGTAGACCCGGTTACCCGAAGGGAATTCTGGCACATGATCTACGAGGCGGCTGCATCGGGCATCACTGTGTTTGTTACGACGCATTATATGGACGAGGCAGAATATTGTAACCGGGTAAGTATTATGGTAGACGGAAGGATTGATGCACTGGATACCCCGCAGCAACTGAAGCAAAGATTTGCCGCCTCCTCAATGGACGGAGTGTTTTTAAAACTGGCAAGAAAAGCAACAAGAACAGCCGATTAGTTATGAAGCAGTTTTTATCATTTGTCAAAAAAGAATTTCATCACATTTTCCGTGACCTGCGGACCATGTTCATTTTGCTGGCCATGCCGGTGGCCCAGATCATCATATTTGGATTTGCATTAACCAATGAAGTAAAGAATTCAAAGATCATTATCTGGGACCAATCCAAAGATGCTGCTACCGCATCACTGATCAGCCAGGTGGAAGCCAGCAATTATTTTGAAATTGAAAAGAATATTTATTCCGCCCCGGAGATAGAAGAGAATTTTAAAAAAGGAAAAGTAAAGCTGGCCCTGGTATTTCCGCCCCGCTTCAACGAAGACTTACAGCATTTCAATAAGGCACAGGTACAACTGATCGCTGATGCTTCCGACCCCAATGTGGCCAATACATTGACCAATTATGCATCGGCCATCATCATGGATTACCAGAACCGTATTACGAATGAAAGAAAGCTGCCCTATACCATTACTACCGAAATGAGGATGTTGTACAACCCTGAATTAAAAGGGGCGTACAATTTTGTACCCGGTGTGATGGCCATGGTTTTATTATTGGTTTGTACCATGATGACCGCCATCACAATCGTACGAGAAAAAGAAATGGGCACGATGGAAGTGATGCTGGTTTCGCCAATGCGTCCGTTCCGTATCGTGCTGGCCAAAGCAGTTCCTTATCTGCTATTATCTACCGTTAATATCACCAGTATCTTATTGCTGAGTGTATATGTGCTGGATGTACCGATCAACGGCAGCCTTGCTTTGCTGGTTGCCGAAAGCCTTTTATTCACACTTGTATCCCTATCACTGGGCTTGCTGATCTCTTCCAGGGCTGAGTCGCAGCAAACGGCCATGTTCATTTCCCTGGTGGGTATGTTCTTACCAACGGTGATGCTAAGTGGTTTTATGTTCCCGATTGAGAATATGCCGCTGCCCCTGCGGACGGTTTCCAATATCATTCCGGCAAAATGGTACTATAGTATTGTGCGATCGGTGATGATCAAAGGAGTGGGCCTGCATGCAGTATGGAAAGAAACATTGATACTGGCCGGGATGCTGTTTTTTTTCCTGGGCCTATCTATTAAAAACTTTAAAATCAGGCTGGCATGAGGACCTTACGTTTTTTATTGCAAAAGGAATTCAGGCAGATCTTCAGGGATCCTTCTATTCTGCGGCTCATCTTCGTTATGCCGGTCATTCAACTGGCCATATTGCCCTGGGCGGCTGATTATGAAATCAAGAATATCAAACTGGCCGTTATCGATCATGACCATTCTTCTTATTCCCGCAGCCTGATCAATAAAGTAACCGCCTCGGGTTATTTTGTGTTAACCGATTATACCGGTTCCTACCAGGAAGCGCTGGGTAAAATAGAGCATGATAAAGCAGACATCATTTTAGAAATACCGGCATCCTTCGAAAAAGACCTGGTCAAAGAAAGTGAGTCCAAATTGTTTATGGCGGTTAATGCCATCAATGGGGTAAAGGCCGGGCTGGGCAGTTCTTACTTAAGAAGTATAATACAGGAATACAATAAGCAAGTGAGGACGGAATGGATACAGTTTCCCCGATTCAGCCCGGAAACCAATATTGAGATCACAACTTCCAACTGGTTCAACCCGCTGATGAATTATAAAGTTTTCATGGTGCCGGGCATGCTGGTATTATTGCTAACCATGGTAGGCGCCAATCTAACGGCCATCAATATTGTACGGGAGAAAGAGATCGGAACGATTGAACAGATAAATGTAACACCGGTAAAAAAAGTGCATTTTATCCTGGGCAAACTCATCCCATTCTGGGTACTCGGTTTAATAGTGTTTACCGTAGGGTTTGCTATTGCCCGTTTTTTCTATGGCATCATCCCGGTCGGTAGCATGCTGACGATCTATGTATTTGCAGCCATCTACCTTTTTGCAGTACTCGGGCTTGGATTATTGATCTCCACCTATGCAGAAAGCCAGCAACAGGCCATGCTGATCTCGTTTTTCCTCATGATGATATTTGTACTGATGAGTGGTTTATATACTTCCATCGACAGTATGCCCGGTTGGGCCAGGGCGGTAACGAAGGCCAACCCCGTTTCCTACTTTATACAGGTAGTGCGGATGGTGGTGCTGAAAGGAAGCGGCCTGGCGGATATCAAACAGCAACTGCTGACGATAACCGGCTTTGCCATTGTCCTGAATGGCTGGGCGGTACTGAACTATCATAAACGCAGTTAATAAAAAAAGCCGGTATCAGTTGAACCGGCTTTTTAAAAGACTACTTATTGCTTATCTCAGGAATAACATTTCCCTGTACTTGGGCAGGTACCACTCCCGGTCATCCACCAGCAGTTCCAGTTTGTCTACATGGTAGCGGATCTCATCAAAGAAGCTGTCCTTCACCTTTTGCTGGTAAGCAATGGCTTTTTCCCTTACATCTTCGAGTTGATTCACTGCCTTCCTGGCTTCTATCATTTTCTCAACCAGGTCGCTTGTTTTATTGATATGCTCAGAAATTTTCTCCAGTATCTGCAGCTGGTTGGCATAGGCAGATTCTTTCATACCGGCCTCTTTTAATTTCAGGATATTATTAGCCAGCAGGTTCTGGTACCGGATAGAGGTAGGCAATACATGGCTGGTGGCCATTTCACCCATGATGCGGCTTTCAATCTGCACTTTCTTGATATACTTTTCCAGCTCTATCTCATGCCTCGCTTCCAGTTCGGTGTGGCTGTAAATATCATTGCTTTCAAACAGGTGCTTGGCCTTTTCAGTTACCATGGCATCCAGGGCAAGGGGAGTGGTCTTTACATTGGCCAAACCTCTTTTGGCGGCTTCCTTTTCCCAGGCTTCGCTGTAGCCGTCACCTTCAAACAATACTTTTTCACTGGCCACAATATACTGGCGGATCACATGCATGATGGCGATCTCTTTTTTCTCTCCTTTTTCAATCAATGCATCCACTTCTTTTTTGAATTGCTTCAGTGTTTCTGCCATGATTGTATTTAATACCGTCATCGGGTTGGCACAGTTGGCAGATGAACCCACGGCCCTGAATTCAAATTTGTTGCCGGTAAACGCAAAAGGTGATGTACGGTTGCGGTCCGTATTGTCCATCAGCAGTTCAGGTATGCTTTTATGGATATCGATCTTCAGCATGCTTTCATCAGTTTCATCCATTTTTTCTGATACCCTTTCTTTTACATCCTGTAATACCTTGGTCAGGTACTGGCCAATGAAAACAGAAATGATGGCCGGAGGCGCTTCGTTGGCGCCGAGGCGATGGTCATTGGGGGCAGAGGCAATGGAAGCCCTTAAGATATCTGCATAATCATGCACCGCTTTGATCGTGTTCACGAAGAAGGTCAGGAACATCAGGTTGGTCTTTGGCGTTTTACCCGGTGCCAGTAAGTTTACACCGGTATCCGTTGCCATACTCCAGTTATTGTGTTTACCGCTTCCATTGATGCCGGCAAATGGTTTTTCATGCAGCAGCACCCGCAGGTTATGGCGGCGGGCCACCCTGTCCATAATATCCATCAGCAGGGAGTTGTGATCTACTGCCACACCTACTTCTTCAAAGATCGGGGCACACTCAAACTGTGCCGGCGCCACTTCGTTATGACGGGTGCGCAGCGGGATACCCAGTTTGTAAGCTTCGTTTTCAAAATCCCGCATATAGGTATACACTCTCTCCGGAATGGAGCCAAAATAATGGTCTTCCAATTGCTGGTTCTTCGCAGAAGAATGCCCGAAAACTGTTCTCCCGGTCATGATCAGGTCGGGGCGGGCATTGAACATGGCTTCATCTATCACAAAGTATTCCTGCTCCCAGCCAAGTGTCGGGGTAACCTTGGTAACATTTTTATCAAAGTAGTTGCAAACATCTACGGCTGCCTTATTCAAAGCGTCCAGGGCTTTCAGCAACGGCGCTTTATAGTCTAACGACTCACCGGTATAGGAAACAAAGATGGTGGGGATACAAAGCGTTTTACCCTGACCAATTTCCATAATAAAGGGAGGCGAGGTAGGATCCCAGGCGGTGTAACCCCTGGCTTCGAAAGTGGCCCTTAATCCTCCGCTTGGAAAGGAGGAAGCATCCGGCTCCTGCTGTACCAGGGCATCGCCTTCAAATTGTTCAATGGGGGTGCCATCGCTTTTCAGGGTAAAGAACGAGTCATGCTTTTCTGCAGTAGTGCCGGTCAGCGGCTGGAACCAATGCGTGAAGTGGGTAACCCCTTTCGATTCTGCCCATGCCTTGATGCCATTGGCAATCTGGTTGGCTACGGCACGGTCAATCTTGTGGCCGGCTTTTATAGACCCTTGCAAACTTTTATAAGCTTCATCGCTCAGGAATTCACGGGCCGTTTTAAGGGTAAAAACGTTTTTATTGAAAATAGTCGTGGTTTTTGAAGCACCTTCAATCTGCACAGGTGGCTGCTCGGAAAGCCCCCGGATGGCATTAAAGCGTAATGACATAATTGTTTAATTTTTCGCAAAACAACAATTTTGCCTTCAATACGCCAATTTTATTTCATTTGACTGCGTTTAAAATGTAAATATTTTGTTTATAATCCCCTAAAATGGGAGTTTTCTGAACAAAAACTAAACATTGTTTTTTATTTTAATATTATTGCTGAACACAGCAGTTATTTTTGTCCAGTCAATCTTTGCTACCATGGGTACAATCAACAGGGGGATGATCACACTCCGGTACCGTACAATGGCTCCCAGGTTGTTGTTGGTAAAGCCTATGGCTAATAAAAGCGATAAAGAAAAAAACAGACAGAAATAAACCAGGTTGCTGTTAGCCTTTTTCCGCTGGTGCCACAGCAGGAATACCACGAATAAAAAAAGGAGCACATCGATCTCAAATGCTGCTGCCAGGGAAAGGATGTGACGCACATCTCCCGGAAATGGCCGCAGCATGGATAGGTTGACTGCCTGCGGAATGTTGCGCAAAAAACTGCCGGCTGTTGCGTTGAGCTCCGAAGTAGCAATGGTGGAACTGCCGGGCTGCAATTCCAGGAAGGCCTTTTGTTTGTCTACCACGGCCTGCGGGAAATCCAACCGGCTGTCAACATATCGTAAAGAAAAGAACAGGACAATGAAAACAAGGTAGGAGGAGGCAAAAATAGCAAGCCCCCTTTTGGGATAACGGTTGGCCAGCAGCCAGGTAACGACTGCCGCTACAATGATTACAAAAATGAAATTTCGCAGGGCCAGCAGCAATAACAAGCCGGTAACCAGGCTGCTGATGCGCCTGAAACCCCATTTCTTTTCTTTGGTACCGAAATAAACCGCATATATGACAAGGCTGATACCGGTAAAGATCAATCCTTCCTTATGAAGGCCGCTGGTCCAATAGATAAAAGAAGGAACCAGGAAGGTGGCCAGCAGCACAGGTGTTTTTTGACTGGGAAACACATCTGACATCACCCGGTAAATGGCCAATGGGCCAAATAAGGAGATGAACGAATAAAAGATCACATTGATATAATAATTGCCGGTGCTTAGAACATTGAACAGCGAAAGTATCTTAATAAAGAGGTTCCCTTTCAGGTCATTCCAGTACGAATTATCGCTGCCAAAAAAGGTGGCTACTCCGGAAGACTGGTAAGGGTCACGAAAAAGATTGGTCAGGTATTCTTTCGGGTCGCTGAAGAGCAGGTTATATTCTTCCAGGCTGCCAAAATGAAAGTTCCAGGTGTCCTGCATTTTGGCCAAACCGCCATAATACAAACCGATCCAGCCATAAAAAATACCCGCCATTACTTTCAGCAGGAAAAAACTGATCAGTTGTGGCTTACTCAGCCCCGTTTGGGTAAAAAACCTCACTTTCGTTACCAGCCAGGATAAAAACAACAGCCATATAGCAAATAATAGATGTTCCAATCAGCTTGGTTTATCCTACAATAATAACCAATCTTGTGGTGATTGCCTGTACAAAGTTGACAAGTTGTGGAAGGGCTGTGAGGTACAAAATGTAAATTTGCCACTCAATAATCGACCACATGGAAGTAACCGTTAAAACTGCACAGCAATTACGCCTCACTGCAGATGAATTTGAACTGATCAAACAAAAACTCGGAAGGACACCCAACTTCAATGAACTCTGTGCTTTTTCCGGTATGTGGAGCGAACATTGCAGCTACAAGAATTCGATCAAATGGTTAAAAACATTGCCCCGTGAAGGCGGCCGTATGCTGGTGAAGGCAGGAGAGGAAAATGCAGGCCTCATGGATATCGGTGACGGACTGGGTGTTGTTTTCAAAATTGAATCACATAACCATCCTTCGGCTATCGAACCCTTCCAGGGTGCGGCTACGGGTGTGGGTGGTATTCACCGGGATATATTCACCATGGGTGCCCGGCCCATTGCCGCATTAAACTCTTTGCGGTTTGGTATGCTGGAAGAAGATAAAACACAACACCTGCTGGCAGGTGTGGTGCATGGCATCGGTCACTATGGCAATTGTTTCGGGGTGCCGACGGTTGGCGGAGAAATTTATTTCGATGACTGCTACCATACCAACCCGCTGGTGAATGCCATGAGTGTGGGTATCGTAAAAGCAGGGGAAACAGTGTCTGCTACCGCTTTGGGAAAAGGCAATCCCGTGATGTTTGTAGGCAGTGCCACCGGAAAAGATGGTATCGGAGGCGCTTCTTTCGCCTCAGCAGATATTACCGAAGAAAGTGCACAGGACCTCCCGGCCGTACAGGTCGGTGATCCCTTCCAGGAAAAGAAATTACTCGAAGCCTGCCTTGAAGTGATACAAACCGGTGCTGTGGTCGGTATGCAGGATATGGGTGCCGCCGGCATCATTTGTTCTACGGCTGAGATGAGTGCAAAAGGAGAGGTGGGAATGCGCATCAACCTCGATAAAGTGCCTACCCGCCAGGCCAACATGAAAACCTGGGAACTGCTGCTCAGCGAAAGCCAGGAAAGGATGTTGCTGGTAGCCCAAAAAGGAAGGGAAGACGAAGTGAAAAAAGTATTTGACAAATGGGATCTGCCCTGTTCAGTGATTGGTGAAGTGACCGATGATGGCATACTGAATTTTTACATGCACGGGGAACTCGATGCTTCTATTCCGGCTCATGAACTGGTACTCGGAGGCGGCGCCCCTCAATACGAAAGAGAGTATAAAAAACCGGCCTACTTCGAAAAAATTGAACAATTCGATATCAACACTATCCCGGTACCGGCTGATCTGAAAGGAGTAGCTGAAAAAATCATTCAGCTTCCTTCCGTTGCTTCAAAAAGGTGGATATATCACCAGTACGACAGCATGGTGGGAACCAATAATACCTCCACCAATGCACCCACCGATGCGGCCGTGGTAGTTATTAAAGGCACTAAAAAAGGCATTGCGGTAACAACCGATTGCAACAGCCGTTATGTATATGCTGATCCTTACAAAGGCGCTATGATCGCTGTGAGTGAAGCAGCCCGCAATATTGTCTGCAGCGGCGGGCAACCCCTGGGGGTGACCAACTGCCTGAATTTTGGTAACCCCTATGATCCGGAAGTGTATTACCAGTTTGTGGAGGCTATCAAAGGCATGGGCGATGCCTGCCGAAAGTTTGAAACACCGGTTACCGGCGGTAATGTCAGTTTTTACAATCAGAATCCGGATGGTCCGGTATTCCCCACACCCACTATTGGTATGGTTGGGTTGCTGGAAGATGTAACTAAAAAAATGACACTGGATTATAAAAATCCGGGAGATCATATCTACCTGCTTGGCGAATCCGTGAATGATATCGGTTCTTCACAATACCTGGCAAAGATTTGCGGCGCAGATCACTCGCCGGCGCCCTATTTCGAACTGGAAAAAGAATATCACCTGCAGCAGGCAGTAAAAGGATTGATTGAGAATGGCGATATACAAAGTGCCCATGATGTAAGCGAAGGGGGATTGATGACCATGCTCTTTGAAAAAGGCTTTCACCGCCGGTTAGGCTTTGATGTATCAACCATTGCTGCATCATACACCAATGGTACAGCCTTACGTAAAGACGCTTTCTGGTTTGGTGAAGCACAAAGCCGCATAGTGGTGACCGTTGCAGACAATCAGGTGGCCAACTTCCTGCGGCACATCAGCAAAGCTGAAATACCGTGTGTGCAACTGGGTACTGTAACAACGGGTGAAGTGTTGGTAGACGGTGATGCATGGGGTAATATCTCTGCCTGGAAAGAAAAATATGATACCGCCATTGAAAATTACCTGGCCAAAGAAGAAGCAGGCGCTGCATTGAGTTCCTTATGATCACCAAAGAAAGTAACATAGTACTGACCGGGGCTGCCGGTTTTATCGGCAGTTACCTGCTCGGTTTCCTGAACCGTCAGGGTTACCGCAACATCATTATCGTAGATGAATTTGGTGAAGCGGACAAGGAACCCAACTACCGTTCCAAAGAATTTATTGCCAAAGTAGAAAGGGCCGAACTCTTTGAATGGTTGCAGCAAAATCAACTGCCCGTTCATCTTGTCTTTCACCTCGGCGCCAGAACAGATACGACAGAGTTTGATTATGCCGTTCATGAAAAATTGAACCTGCAATATTCCAAAGACATCTGGCAGTATTGCGCAAAGCAGCATATTCCGCTGGTTTACGCCTCATCAGCGGCTACGTATGGCAGCGGCGAACTGGGCTATAAGGATGACCATGAACTGCCATTTCAGTTGAAGCCGTTAAACCCTTACGGCGTTTCCAAAAACGAATTTGATAAATGGGCCCTTCAGCAACAAGAAAATAGCCCGCCTCATTGGTATGGATTGAAGTTCTTCAATGTGTACGGCCCCAACGAATATCATAAATCCAGGATGGCCAGTGTGATCTTTCACTCCTTTAACCAGGTAAAAGCAACCGGTAAGGTAAAGCTGTTTAAATCGCACCGGCCCGGTTTCAAAGACGGGCAACAGTTGCGTGACTTCATTTATGTAGCGGATGTAGCCAACGTCTGTTACTGGCTGATGCAGCATACAGCCCCCTCCGGTTTGTATAACCTCGGCACCGGTAAGGCCCGCAGCTTTGAAGACCTGGCCAACGCTACTTTTGCCGGAATGGGTAAAGAACCGGTGATCGAATACATCGATATGCCCGAAGATATCCGGGATAAATACCAGTACTTCACAGAAGCGGATATGACCAAACTGCAACAGGCAGGGTATACTGCGCCATTCTTTTCATTGGAAGAAGGTGTCTTGGATTATGTAACCAATTACCTGCTGCCCGGCAGGTATTATGAATGATAAAGGGGACAACCAATGCTGCCCCCTTCACTTAAAACCAGACAAAATAAAAGCACCTTATTTTTTAGGCGTCACTACTGCATCAATTACATGGATCACACCATTGCTTGCTGTTAAATCGGCAGCGGTTACATTGGCGCCGTCGATCATTACTTTACCGTCTTTGATGGAAACGGTTAATTCAGCACCCTGAACGGTTTTGAGTTTTTGACCATCTTTCAGGTCAGCAGCTTTCAAAGCACCGGGTACCACATGGTACGTAAGGATAGCAGTCAGGTCGGCTTTCTTCTCGGGCTTCAGCAATCCCTCTACAGTACCTGCAGGCAACGCATTAAAAGCGGCATTGGTAGGAGCGAAAACGGTAAACGGACCGGCACCCTTCAATGTTTCTACAAGACCTGCGGCCTGTACGGCAGCCACCAGTGTGCTGTGATCAGCGGAGGCGCTGGCAATATCCACGATATCTTTTGGCGCTTCAGCCGGCGGAGCAGCAGGCTCTTCTTTTACCGTAGCTGTGGTGTCTTCAGCAGGTTTTTTCTCCCCTGCGTTATTGCAGGCCGTTAAGGCAGCAGCAAAAAGTGAAATGGTTAAAATGGAAAAAAATTTCTTTTGCATAAATAGTGTTTGGGAGATTAAACAGCAGGTATAAAGAAAAGGTTGAAGGAAATCATTCTTTTTTTTATGGGCTGCATTACTGTTTAAGCTTTTGCGTATTGAAATTTGGTCTTTTAAACAAAGCAGTTTAAGTCCGGCTTATCTTTACCAATAAATTTATCGCATGTCAAAAAAGATTGCCATCATTGGCGGAGGTAACCTTGGTGCATCCATTGCAGATGGTTTAATGATGAGCCGTTTCAGCAAGCCGGAAGAAATTACGGTTACCCGCAGAAACCTGGGGCCCTTGCAGCGGTTTACCCAAAAGGGCTGTAAAGTGCATAGTGATAATAAAAAAGCCGTAAAGGAAAGTGAAATCATCCTGCTGGCCGTTAAGCCCTATAATTATGAAGATATCATCCGGGAAATAAAACCGGTGCTGGATGCCAAAAAGCACCTTGTCGTCTCCGTTATTACCGGTGTGTGGATAGAACAACTGAGAAAGGCCATCGGCAAACCGGTGCCCGTCATCAGGGCCATGCCCAATACCGCCATTGCCATCCGGCAAAGCATGACCTGCCTGGCCCATGCCGGCGCCACGGCTGTACAACTGAACTATGTACAGGAATTATTCAACCGTTTGGGCCGCACCGCACTGATTGATGAAAAACTGATGGATGCGGCCACCGTATTGGGCGCCTGCGGCACGGCCTATGCCATGCGGTATATCCGGGCCAATATTCAAGGGGGTATTGAAATAGGCTTTGATGCAGCCACTGCTTCGCTTATTGCCGCACAAACGATCAAAGGGGCGGCTGACCTCTTGCTGGAAAAAGGCACACACCCCGAATATGAAATTGATAAAGTGACCACCCCCAAAGGCTGTACCATTGCCGGGCTGAACGAAATGGAGCACCAGGGTTTCAGTTCATCGCTGATCCGGGGGTTAGTGGCCAGTTATAACAAGATCATCAAAGGCTAAACTTTATTATATTTAACTATTAAAACAATAACCATGCGACTGTTAACCTTATTACTATTTACGGCGGCAACTTTTTTGTTCGCCTGCAAAAACGAAAAAAAGGAAGATAAACCTGCCGCACCGGCAACAGAAACACCAGCACCCGCCCCGCAAAAAGTAGAGCAGGGGATGAAAGAATCCACCCATGGTGAATTCAGGCTGCACCAATGCACGGAGAACTGTAAAAACGGCCAGCATGTATTTGTGCACGGGGAAGAAGGCCATGTATGTTCTGAGGAGTGCATGAAAACCAACGGATGATAAAAGAAAATTATTTTAGTAAGGCCGGTTTTAATGGAAGCCGGCCTTTTTTGTTGCCCGGCTTTTCTTTTTCCACTGCACCCCCTTTTTCTGTGGATATGAAATTTTAATGACCGGGAAATTTCTTTTAGTTTTGTACGACCTCCCGGAATTTTTCTACACCGATTTATCGCAGTGCATTCTTCCGCTGGTCAAAACGGTTTACAGGCTAATTTATCAGATCAATCAACAGGAACGCTAAATAACCATTTGTATGGCCAAATATATTTTTGTTACCGGGGGGGTTACTTCATCATTGGGAAAAGGGATCATTGCCGCTTCACTGGCCAAGTTGCTGCAGGCAAGGGGCCTGCGGGTAACCATTCAGAAATTTGATCCTTATATCAATGTAGACCCGGGCACTATGAATCCCTATGAACACGGGGAATGCTACGTTACGGAAGACGGGGCCGAAACAGACCTCGACCTGGGCCATTACGAACGATTCCTGAATATCTTCACTTCCCAGGCCAACAATGTAACGACCGGCCGTATATACCAGACAGTGATCAATAAAGAAAGGGAAGGCGCCTATCTCGGAAAAACGGTACAGGTAGTGCCGCATATCACCGATGAAATAAAAAGAAGGATGCTGCAACTGGGCCAGGGCGGTGAATATGATATTGTGATCACCGAGATCGGCGGCACCGTAGGTGATATTGAAAGTTTGCCCTTTGTGGAAGCGGTCCGCCAGTTGCAATGGGAGTTGCCGGAAGAAGATACCCTCGTGGTACACCTCACCCTTATCCCATATTTGAAAGCTGCCAAAGAACTAAAGACCAAACCTACCCAGCATAGCGTTAAAATGCTGAGCCAGGAAGGGGTACACCCGGATATTATCGTTTGCCGTACAGAAAAACAACTGACCCCGGAATTGCGGAGAAAGATCGCCCTGTTCTGCAACGTGAAAATGGAAGCAGTGATCGAAGCGGCCGATGCACCCACCATTTATGAAGTGCCGCTGCTGATGATGCGGGAAAAACTCGATGTTATCAGCCTGAAGAAATTGAACATTACGCAGTACAACGAACCTGAACTCGGGAAATGGAAAGAGTTCCTCGATAAATTAAAATACCCGAAGAGCAAAGTGGCCATCGGCCTGATTGGAAAATACATTGAACTGCAGGATGCGTACAAATCTATCCTCGAATCATTTATTCATGCCGGCGCTATCAATGAATGCCAGGTGCAGGTGATCAATGTGCACAGCGAATTCATTACAGAAGATAATGTGGCGGAAAAACTCGCCGGGCTGGATGGCTTGCTGGTGGCACCCGGTTTTGGCCACCGGGGTGTGGAAGGAAAGATCGTTGCCGTTAAATATGCCCGGGAAAACGGCCTGCCCTTCTTTGGCATTTGCCTCGGTATGCAAATGGCCGTCATTGAATTTGCCCGCAATGTACTCGGCTTAAAAGAGGCCCACTCTACCGAAATGGACCCCGATACGAAGGACCCGGTGATCGACCTGATGGAAGAACAGAAAAAGATAACGGCCAAAGGCGGCACCATGCGGCTGGGCGCCTATCCCTGCGAGATCAAACCCGGCACACTGGCGCATTCCATTTATAGTTCGGCCACTATCAGCGAAAGGCACCGCCACCGCTGGGAATTCAACAATAAATACCTGGAGCGTTACGAAAAGGCAGGGATGATGGCCAGCGGCAAAAACCCCGGCACCGACCTGGTGGAGATCGTGGAAATTCCCGGTCATCCTTTCTTTATCGGTGTACAATACCACCCCGAACTGAAAAGCACGGTAGAAAACCCGCAGCCCATCTTTGTACATTTCATCCGGGCGGCCAAGCACTATGCCGAAAAAAGAACAGAGAATAAAAACCCGCTGCTGCAAAGCGAAATGATCTGAAGCGGATAACGATTCCATGAACAGAAGCCCATTGTCATGACGGCCCGGGTATGGTTCTTCCCGCTTCCGGCAACTGCCTTTGCCCTATCTTTGCCGCTCTAAAAATCTGAGGATGAATTTTGACCGTAATACCGTTATTGGCTTTGTGATATTGGCTGTGCTGTTCTTTGGTTACTTCTATTTTACCAACAAACAGCAAAATGAGTACCGGAAACAACAGGCAGAAAAACAGAAGAAGGAAAATGCCATTAAAGATTCCCTGGCTAAACTGAATAAACCTAAGCAGGATTCGCTGAATAAAGTAGCCGATTCCATTAAGAAAGTAACTACGGCCGGTACGTTTCAACTGGCGGCGGATACCACTGAAAAACTGGTTAGTGCAGAAAATGAACTGATGAAAGTTACTTTTACCAGCAAGGGTGGCCAGGTGAAAAAAGTAGAGCTGAAAAAATTCAGGGGGCTTGACAGTACCAATGTGAAACTGGCCGCTTCCGCATTCGACAGGATCGGTTATACCATTAATACAGGTAATAATACCACCGCCAATACCGCTGACCTTTATTTCTCTTCCGTTGATTCAGCCAATAATGCAGACGGCAGTAGGTCTGTGTGGTTCACCCTGCATTCAGCCGACAGCACCGCCGGCAATAGCATTACACACCGCTTTACTATCAGGCCCAACGATTATATGCTCGGTTTTACGGCAGAACTTACCGGTGCGGATAAATTACTGACACAAGGTATTATGAACCTTTCCTGGCAATATGCTGCGGCACAGCAGGAGTCAGACCTTTCTTTTGAAAGGCAAAACACACAGGTAGGTTATGTAAAAGACGGAAGTTTCGATTATCACACCATCGGCAGAAGAAGCGATAAGGATTTTACGGCTCCTGTCAGCTGGATAGGGGTGCGGCAGCGTTTTTTCTTTACCATATTATCGGCAAAGAACAATTTTTCCTCTGGCAGAATGGAATGGACACAGCCCGCCGACAGTGCAAAAACCATTGTACAATCCACCGCCAATATGAAACTACAGGTGCCGGCAGGCGCTACGGCCGCTGTACCCTTTAGTATCTATTATGGCCCTTCCGATTATCATATACTCAAAAAGTATGATCAGAAATTCGAGAAACTGGTGAACCTCGGCCAGGGTATGTATGCATTCGTTCGTCCCCTGAATAAATTCGTTATCCTGCCCATCTTCGATTTCTTTCGTGGCATGACGGCCAACCTCGGTATTGCTATTGCATTGCTGACCTTGTTCATCCGGTTATTGATATCTCCGCTTACTTATTCCAGTTACCTCAGTGGCGCCAAGATGAAGGCCCTGCGGCCGGAAATAGCGGCATTGAAAGAAAAATATGGGGCCGACCAGCAGGCGATGAGCATGGAGCAAATGAAATTGTTCCGGGAGGCAGGGGTAAACCCGCTGGGCGGATGTATCCCCGCATTATTGCAGATACCGATCTTCTTTGCCCTGTTCAGTTTCTTTAATTCAGAAGTGGCGTTGAGGGGCGCCGATTTCCTCTGGTCCACAGATCTTTCTGCTTATGATGCACCCATCCGCTTTGGTTTCAATATTCCTTTGCTGGGAGATCACCTGAGCCTGTTCAATATACTGGCTTGTGTAACCAGTTTCCTGATTTCCTGGTACAGCATGAGTATGACCCCCGACCAGAGCAACCCGGTACTGAAATACATGCCGTATATCTTCCCGGTATTCCTGTTGTTCTTCTTTAACAAGCTGCCATCCGGCCTTACCTGGTACTACACCGTATCCAACCTCATTACACTGGCCCTGCAGTTTGTGATCCAGAATTACATCATCGACCACAACAAGATCCTGGCAAAGATTGAAGAGAACCGCAAGAAGCCTAAAACAAAATCAAAGTGGCAGGAGCGGATGGAACAAATGCAGGAACAGCAAAAACGCATGAAGGAAATGCAGCAAAAGAACAAACGCTGATCCCGTTAAGGATTTGGTAATAAGAACCGGGCGCCTGGTGCAGGAGCCCGGTTTTTTCTTTATACGCAACTTAATGGCTAAATTGGCACGTCTTTTACTAAGTAAGGATATACAGCATGAGAAAGATTTTATACATAGTGACCGTTGCAACGCTTCTCTTTAACACTGACCCGTTACAGGCACAGCGCAAACTGACAGAAGCTACGATTTCCTACGATATCATTATCAACACTACCGATAAGGAACCCAAAGCAGTGGACCTGCTCGACGGCGCCACCAGTGTTATTTACCTGAAGGGCAACTCCAGCCGTTCTGAAATGATCAGTTCACTGGGTACACAGTCCACCATCATTGACGGCAAGACAGGGCAGGTAACGGTACTCAAAGATTATGGCGATCAGAAATACATGATCAAAATGACACCGGACGAATGGAAGGAATCCAACAAGAAATATGATGGTATTACCTTCACGTATGCCGAAGAATACAAGACCATAGCCGGCTATAAATGCCAGAAAGCCATTGGCCAGATGGCAGACAGCAGCAGCTTTACTGTTTACTTTACCAAAGAACTGATGCCGGTTAACAAAGATTTTCAATACATCAATAAGAACCTGCCCGGCCTTGCCATGCAGTACGAGGCCACACTGGGCAAAATGGTGGTGACCTATATGGTAGCTACCATCAATTTTAATCCTGTGCAACAGGCAAAATTCGATCTTCCGAAATCCGGTTACAGGGTAATGACCTATGCTGAAAGTATGGGAGCCAAAAAAAACGATTAACGGCGCTGCAACGAACGGTTGCCCAGGTCAATCTTCACATTCGCCACCACTTTTTTCTTAAGGGGAACGATATACGTCGTGTTGCCTTTATGTACCGTAAGGGTGGTATTGAGGTTGATATACCTTTTTTCAGAAGTAGTGGTGAGCACCTGGCTGCCACGGAAATTGTAACCGGAGCGGAGTGAAAAACTACCGGTATTCGTGGTGCGGCCGGACAACAGGTTGGATTTGACCGGCAATGAATTGGCTTTTTTACCATCACCCAGTGTAGCAAAAGCGGCAAAGGCAGAAAAAGCTATCAAACTGATGACAGCCAGCTTCCTGCGCAGGATCTTCCCATATGCTATGTTAGCGGGGTGGTTCATTCCTTACAAAAATAAAGACAAAAGAATTAATAAATAAAACCGTTTATCCAGAACTTTAGTACTTCCTTAACGCAAAAGAGGGGGATTTGTTACAAAGGGTTGGCAGAAAATTATCATTATTTTGCACATATGGGGAAAA
This sequence comes from Chitinophagaceae bacterium, assembly GCA_036275415.1. Taxonomy (GTDB): domain Bacteria; phylum Bacteroidota; class Bacteroidia; order Chitinophagales; family Chitinophagaceae; genus JJ008. Next base: position 17,740 of record DASUDW010000200.1, read on the forward strand.
AATGCTGTTTTGAATCCCCGTTTTTTTCAATTAACTTGTTGAGAATAAAACACTTTCAGGGGGCAAAGGGATTTTGCTGTCTGACTACGGTTCTTTAACAGCTTTATTCATTAAACCACCGGAACGAATGAAAGATAATCCTTACCGGGAAGATCGGGAACAACTAAGAGAACTCCTGAAACAGTATGAAAATCTGAAAAATGGCCGGCAGCACTCCTTTATCGAAGAAGATTCTTTTGAGAAGATCATTGATTATTTCCACGAGAAAGAAGACCTGGCCAGGGCCATGGAGGCCGCAGAAATAGGCACGGAACAGTACCCCTATTCTGCAATGCTGCTGATCAAAAAGGCGGATATCCTGCTGGCCACCCGCCGTTACCAGGAAGCCCTCGATCTGCTGGAACAGGCATCCCTTTTCGACCATAACGACATCAATATTTATATCCTGAAAACCGATGCGTACCTCGCATTGGACCAGCAGGAAAAAGCCGTGCAGTTGCTGGAAGAGGCCCTCACCCTTTTTGAAGGAGAAGAAAAGATCGAATTGCTGTTTGAACTGGCCGATGTATATGACGACTATGAAGATTTCGACAAAGTCTTTGATTGCCTGAAAATGGTACTGGAAGAAGAACCCAATAATGAAGAGGCCCTGTACAAGATTTGCTTCTGGACCGATTTTACCGGCCGCAACGAAGAAAGCATCCGCCTGCACCAGCACATTATTGACGAATATCCTTACAATGAACTGGCCTGGTTCAACCTGGCGGCGGCTTACCAGGGCTTAAAGCTTTATGAGAAGGCCATAGATGCCTACCAGTATGCCATTACCATCGATGAAAAGTTTGATTATGCCTACCGCAATATGGGCGATGCCTATATACGGCTGCGTAAGTACAAAGAAGCCATAGAAGTGCTGGAAAAAGTAACCGAACTGGCCAAACCGGAAGATGTGATCTTCGAAGCCATCGGTCACTGTTATGACCGGCAGAAGAATTTTGGCCAGGCCAGGATCTGGTACCGCAAGGCCTCGCACCTGCGGCCCGATGACAGTAAATTGTATTATAAGATCGCCTGTACCTATTTCAATGAAGGCAACTGGGAAAGTTGCCTGAAACAATTAGATACAGCTATGAAAATACACCGCTTACAGCCGGAATATAACCTGCTGGCAGGGGAGTGTAAAATTCAGCAGGGTGCCTTTAAAGATGCCATACAGTATTTTTCCAATGTGGTCCGCATGCGGCCCCGGAATGCAGCAGGCTGGGAAGCATTGATCCGTTGTTTGTATAAATCCGGTTTTTGGGAGGAAGCGCTGGAGCAAACAGAAGCGGCACAACAGGCTACTAACGGCAAACCTATTTTCATCTATTATAAGGCAGCGGTGCTGTTTACCGCAGGCAGGAGCAAGGAAGCCTTGCTGCAATTAGAGAAAGCCCTGGAATCTTCTCCCAAACAACTGAAGAAGTTTGTAGAGCTGAACCCTGCCATATTACAAAACCAGCAGGTGGTGGATTTATTGGCCCGGTACAAGCGAAAAAGGTCTATCTGACATCAGGTGTTCGCATTATTTGTATCAGCAGCACTCTGCTGTATCTTCCCTATTTTTGCCGCCGTTCAAACAGTTTTATTTTATTCCCAAACCGCATGTATATGAACTTCAACCTGACACAAATACCCGAGAGAAATAAGAAACCCCGTCAATCAGGCATTACCATGGTAATGGATAAGGGCCTGAGTGTAGATGAAGCGAGGAACTTCCTGAGTGTAGCACATCCGCATGTAGATATTATTAAGCTGGGCTTCGGTACTTCATTTGTAACGCCTAACCTGAAAGATAAACTGGAAGTATACCGGGCCTTCAACATACCGGTTTATTTCGGCGGTACCCTTTTTGAAGCCTTCCTGATCCGTAACCAGTTTGAAGATTATGTGAATGTGTGCAAGGAGTTCGGTATTTCTTATATGGAAGTAAGTGATGGCTCCATCACCATTCCCCATGCAGAAAAATGCGGTTATATTGAAAAGCTCACCCGGTTTGGTACTGTACTCAGTGAAGTGGGCAGCAAAGATGCGGCACATATTATTCCCCCTTATAAATGGATAGAACTGATGAAGGCCGAACTGGAAGCCGGTTCCAGTTATGTAATTGCAGAAGCAAGAGAGGCCGGCAATGTCGGCATCTACCGCGGCAGCGGTGAAGTAAGGGAAGGTCTGGTGCAGGAGATCCTCACACAAATTCCCGGGGAAAAGATCATTTGGGAAGCGCCGCAGAAAGCGCAGCAGTTATACTTCATTGAATTGCTCGGCTGCAATGTAAACCTCGGCAATATTGCCCCTACGGAAGTTATTCCGCTGGAAGCGATGCGCATCGGCCTCCGCGGGGATACCTTTACGCTTTTCTTAGATAAAAAAGTAACAGCCTGATGCGGCTATTTGGGTTGATCGGTTATCCCTTGTCTCATTCTTTCTCTAAAAAATATTTTACCAGCAAATTTGAGAAGGAAGGGATAACGGATTGCCGGTACGAACTCTTTCCGCTCACCACTATGGATGCGCTGCAACCCTTACTGCAAAAAAATCCGGAACTGGAAGGGCTGAATGTCACCATTCCCTATAAGCAGCAGGTTTTGCCTTTCCTGGATGAAAGCCACCTGCCGCAAGGACTGGATGCCTGCAACTGCATCAATATCATTGGCGGAAAACTGGCAGGCTATAATACCGATGTAACCGGGTTTGAACTCAGCTTATCACCGCTTTTAAGAACCTGGCACCAAAAGGCGCTGGTATTGGGCAGCGGCGGCGCATCGGCTGCGGTTGTGTATGTGCTGCAAAAACTGGGGATTGATTATACCATCGTCAGCCGAAAAAAACAGGGCCATGCAACAATGGCATACTCCGCTGTCACTAAAAGCACCCTGGCAGACCACCTGCTTATCATCAACACCACCCCGTTGGGTATGGAACCGGAAACAAACGCCTGCCCGGCTATACCTTACCGGTATATTACGGAAAAGCATTTGTTATACGACCTGGTTTATAATCCGGCCCTAACTTTATTTCTTCAAAAAGGGCAGGAGCGGGGCGCTACTACCAGGAACGGGGAAGAGATGTTGCTGCTGCAGGCAGAAGAAAGCTGGCGGATCTGGAATAG
>DASUDW010000201.1:0-11926 GCA_036275415.1 Chitinophagaceae bacterium
CAGAAAAATGTAGAGATATCATTTAACTCCGGCGCTGCTTTCACTGCAGTTGGCAGTATTGCCGTGAAAGATGAAGCAACCCTGACGGCCTGGTTACTTACCTATGGTGCAGACCGATTTATTATTGGTGCAGATGTAAAAGAAGAAAAATTAGTAGTGAGGGGCTGGATCGAAAAAACCTCATCTACAGTCTTCGACCTTATCGACAAATACAGGATAAAGGGAGTAAAAAAATTCTTTTGTACCGACATTGAAAAAGATGGAATGCTTTCGGGCACAGCCATTGTACTTTATAAGAAAATCATGAACCGTTTCCCATCAATTGACCTTATAGCCAGCGGAGGAATATCATCCATAAATGACATAGAAGAATTAAGGGAGGCCGGATGCGATGGTGCCATTATCGGAAAAGCCTTATATGAAAACAAAATAAAATTAGCTGAACTTAAAAAGTTCCTGTAATGCTGACCAAAAGGATCATACCCTGCCTTGATATAAAAGATGGCCGAACAGTAAAAGGCACCAATTTCCTGCAACTAAAAGATGCAGGAGACCCTGTGGAATTGGCCAAAAGGTATTGCGAAGCCGGTGCAGACGAACTGGTTTTTCTGGACATTACTGCTACTACAGAAAAAAGAAGGACTTTAGCTGAACTTGTAAGAAAGGTAGCTGTAAACATCAATATCCCTTTTACGGTTGGAGGCGGCATCAACTCAGTTGAAGATGTTGGCATTTTGCTGGATAATGGGGCCGATAAAATTTCCGTAAACACTTCAGCAGTTAATAATCCCGGTTTACTTGATGATCTTTCGCGGAATTTTGGCAGCCAATGTGTGGTCATTGCCATTGATTGTAAATTAATATCCGGGGAATGGAAAGTAGTTACTCATGGAGGCAGAACAGCTACTGTACTGCCTGTTGACAAATGGGCCAAAGAATGTACGGAACGGGGCGCCGGTGAAATTTTGCTGACTTCTATGGAACATGATGGAACCAGGCAGGGATTTGCAACAGAATTAACAAAAAATATTTCAGAAGGCGTCAATGTACCTGTCATCGCATCCGGCGGTGCAGGCGATAAAACTCATTTTGCTGAAATATTCAATTATGGCAAAGCAGATGCAGCACTTGCCGCCGGCATTTTTCATTTTCGTGAAATTGAGATAGCAGATCTAAAAACTTATTTAGCCAAAGAAAATATTCCGGTTCGCCTATGCTGATAATAATAATTTTTATTAGCCTGACCTTGTTCTACTTTTTTATTCAATATTTTGAAAACAAAAGAAGAAAAAGGAACGAGCAATCCCATGAAAGAAGAAAAGAGGCTTATAGCAGGTTGCTGGATTCTCTTAAAGAAAAATCAACAAATACAGACAATAAACAAAATATATGAAACCGGATTTCTTGAAATATGCCGATGGTCTAATCCCTGCAATTGTTCAGGATGCAAAAACGCAGAAAGTATTGATGCTGGGGTTTATGAATGAAGCAGCATACAATAAAACGATGTCAGAGAAAATAGTATCATTCTACAGCAGGAGCAGGCAGTGCATCTGGACAAAAGGAGAAACATCAGGCAATTACCTTAACGTCAAAGAGGTTTTGATTGATTGTGACAATGACACCTTGCTGATAAAAGCCAACCCGGTTGGTCCGGTATGCCACACAGGCTCTGATACTTGTTTTAAAGAAAGTAACAACTATTTTAATTTAAAAAAACTGGAAGATATAATAAGCGAACGAAAAAATAATCCATCGGCATCTTCGTACACCAGCAGCCTGTTTGAAGCCGGGATAAATAAAATTGCACAAAAGGTAGGTGAAGAAGCAGTAGAACTGGTTATTGAAAGTAAAGACAATGAAAAGGAAAAATTCCTGGGCGAAGCAGCAGATCTGCTTTTTCATTACCTCGTTCTTTTGAATGCTAAAGAAACAAACCTTGATGAAGTAATAATGGTTTTAGCAAATCGTCATAAATAGGCACTAATTAACGATAAATCAATTATTCAACAAGCTGTTTACAAGTTTTGGGACCAATGCAAAATCTTCGGATTTATCTAAAAAGTGATCAGCGCCTAATGCCATAGATTGCTCCCTGTAAAAATGCTCCGTATGATTGGTTAGAATTATAGAAACAGGCCTATGAGGCTGTCTGTTTATTAGTTTTAATAATTCCAGTCCATTTTTTCCCGGCAAACCAATATCCAGAATTATCAGTGCAGGCGTTTTCTGCTCCAAAAGAAATGCAGCTTCATCAAAATTATGTGCGGTGAGTAAAATTCTTCCGGTAATTTGTTCTTCCAGTAATATGATCATCCTGTCAAGAAAATCCTGATTATCATCTACCAAAAGGATTACCTGATGCTTTTCCATTAGCCCCCAAGTGTATTTCTACAAGTTAAAAACAGGATGGGGGCTTATTTGTCGAAGTATTATTATAACAATTGTAGCTAAAAAACTACATTGACCTTTTAAGAAATTTAAATCAACCGGTATTCAACAGCATACCTTGCCAGTTCTGCATTACTTTTCATATTCAGCTTATCCAAAATCCTTGAACGATAAGTACTTACGGTTGTAGCACTCAAAGAAAGCTGAGCAGCTATTTCAGAAACACTTTTTCCGGATGCCAGTAATTTGAAAACATCAAACTCCCTGTCGGAAAGAGATTCATGTAATTCCGTCTTTTTGGCGGTATCAATAGCATCGGCCAGTTTTTCCGCAATTGTAGGTGTTATATATTTTTTACCGAGTCTGACTGTTTCTATGGCAGGAATAAGATTATCATGAATGGTTTCCTTTCCAAGATATCCCGATGCACCGGCTTTAATTACCCTGAGTGCATATTGTTCTTCGGGGTACATACTCATAATAAGTACGGGAAGTGAACTGTTAATACTTTTAATCTGATGCAGTGCATCCAGTCCGCTGCGGCCGGGCATATTCATATCGCAAATTACCAGATCCCAATCCGTTTCCATGACTTTTGCAATTAATTCCTCTGCATCGCTTACTTCAGCAATTTCTGCGGAAGGGTATTGCTCAAAAAGAATTTGCTTCATACCCCTTCTTACGATTGCATGATCATCTGCTATAACAATTCTTATCATACTAACTGAATAAATTCTGCATCTAATTTACATCTTTAATTGGAACACTTATTAAAATAGTAGTGCCCTTACCTTGCTCTGAATCTATCCTGTAACTACCGCCGATCATAGCTGACCTTTCTTCCATACCTAATATTCCCAGGGTCCGTTTAGCTTTAATGGTATTGCGGTCAAAACCCTTCCCATTGTCCCTTATACTCATAATAAAATTTCCATCTTTTAATTGAGTCTGAACGGTAACTTCTGTAGCCTCTGCATGCCTGGCCACATTTGTTAATGATTCCTGGAATATCCTGTAAAGTCCTGTTTTAATTTTATCGGGCAGATTTAACGGGTCATCTGTACATTTAAAACTGGTAGCAATACCAACTCTCTTACTGAATTCATCGAGGTACCACTCCATAGCGGCAGACAATCCCATATCATCTAATAAACTCGGTCTTAGCTCAGACGAAATCCTTCTTACTGTTTTTACAGTACCGTCAATCATGCTTAATAATTCCTTAAGCCTTTTGCTTATCGGATGATCTTCCTGGAATTCAAGTTTTTTATTCAACCAGGAAACATCCATTTTCATAACCGTTAACTGCTGTCCCAGTTCATCATGTATTTCCCTGGCGATTGCTATCCTTTCCTGTTCACGGATATTCTGAAGGTGTGCAGACAATTGCCTTAACTCCTCACTGGTTTGCATAATTTTTTGTTCTGCAAGCTTTCGTTCTGTTATATCCCTTATAGCAGCTGATATCAGCACCCCTTCAGCTGTATTGAGAGGTGATAAGCTTATCTCAACGGGGATAATGGAACCATCTTTCTTTTTGGCAGTTAAGCCGGTACCACGGTAGTTGTCTCTGACAGACTGCTTTGTAACATAACCATTCCTAAAGGATACATGTTTTTGCTTTACTAAATCCGGAATCAGGATCTCTACTGGTTTTCCCACTAATTCCTCCCTGGAATAGCCTAATGTTGCAGTGATTCTGAAATTAGTCATTACGATAATCCCTTTCTCATCAGAAATTACCATAGCCTCCGGGGTTGATTCAAGCAGATCCCTGAATTTCTTTTCACTTTTCCGCAGATCATCCTCCGCCTTCTTTCGCATTGAAATATCTGAAATAGATCCAACCATCCTTACCGGCTTGCCCTGATCATCAAATACAGCTTTACCGGTTGACTTTTGCCATCTGTATTCTCCGGATTTATGTCTGTGGAGGTATTCTACTTCATATGGCAAACCCTGCTGTAAATGCCCTTTTAATGCCTTTCTTACCATTTCCAGGTGATCCGGATGTATCCTGCTTTCCCATGCTTCATAGGTATGATCCAATTCAGGATCCGTAAACTCATAGCCTAAAATCCTGCACCATTGGGGAGAGAAATATTCATTATTGGTTTTGATATCCCAATCCCATACTCCGTCTTTTGTAGCCTCAATCGCCAGTTGAAAACGTTCATTCAACTCTTTTAATTCTTCCTCGTATTTTATTCTGTCTGTAACATCCTGAACGGTTCCTCTTACAAAATAGTTACGATTAAATTCATCTTTGTGCAATTCTCCCCTTCCGTTCAGATAATGTATTGTTCCATCATTCCATTTTGTACGGTAGATGATATCCCCTGGAGCATTGCCTCTTATACAATCATTAAACCAGTTTTTAACCTTTTCCTTGTCTTCCGGGTAAACCAATTCAAAAAATAATTCCCTGCTAATTTCTTTTTGGCTAATATCTAAGCCGTATAACCTGTAAGTCTCATCGGACCATATTATTTTCCCATCCCTGTCAAAGTACCAACTGCCAATGTGTGCAATTCGCTGAGCCTCATTTAAAGCAAATTCACTTTCCTTAATAGCCTGTATAACTTTCTTTTTTTCCGTTATATCACGCAGAACTGACAAGACCATCCCATTGCTAAGCAATTTTGCACTCACTTCTACATCGATAAGAGTATTGTCTTTTCGCTTAATTAACCTTTCCGTAAAAACAGAGCCCCCTTTTTTAGTTTCTTCAAGTTTTAACGGGTTCTTTTCCAGATCTTCCTTTGCTATCAGTTCCCGGACATTCATTCTTTTAATCTCTTCCAGGGAATATCCCGTCAAAATAGTTGCATTATCATTTGCATCAATATAATTTCCGTTTAAATCTAACAAAAATATACTCTCCGCCGCCTGTTGCACCAGTGTACGATATTTTTCCTCACTGTCTTTAAGCTCAATTTCAGTTTTCTTTCGCTCTGTAATATCCCTGATGAAAGCACAGAAGAACTCCTGCGTCTCATGGCTTATATGGATTATACTCAGTTCAATAGGAAACTCTTTGCCATTCTTATGTAAGGCTACCGTTTCAACTAATTTATTTAAGATGGTATGCTTCCCGGTCTTAAGATATCTCTCCATACCAGTTGTATGAAGTGCGGCAAATCGTTCAGGCATCAATACTCCTGACAATGTTTTCCCTTTCACTTCTTCCTCTTTCCATCCGAAAATTCTTTCGGCCTGAGTTGTCCAGATAATTATCTTACCCGATGTATCAATTCCAACAATGGCATCTAAGGCCGAGTTCATTATCAATCGCTGCGTTTCCTGTGTTTTCCGAATAGCTTCATCTGCTTTTTTACTTTCGGTAACATCCATCATGCTGCCCATCATCCTGACAGGATTGCCGGCCTTATCTCTTAAAATATAACACCTGTCGTAAATATTTCTGTACCCTTTATTACCAACACTGAACCTGTATTCGGTAATAAAGACCTTAGAACCAGAATGAATTGCCTGAGACTGGCTTTGTACAATCTTCTCCCTTTCGTCCGGATGAATTCGTTTTATCCACTCCTCCACTGATGGTACCGGATCGTCAACAGATAAGCCATATAAAGCCTGGTGATTCTTATTCCCCCATAATTTCCCGGTTTCAAAATTCCATTCCCATACAGCGTCATTGGTAGTTTCACCAATCAGGTTCAGCCTTTCCAGGTATTCCCATTGATGAATCTCTGAAATCTTTTTCTCTGTAATATCCTTTGTTATTACGCAGGCACCTGTTATTTCTCCTGATTTACCCCTAACAGGAAGGTAATTAACAACCACAAACCGTTTTTTTCCTTCAATTATCAATTCCCTTTCGTATTCAATTTCCTTTCCTCTGAAAACTTCCCTGAAATTCTGAACAATACTATCCTTTCTGGATTCGGGCATTTTACCGATAATATTACTGCCTGTCACAACAGGATTACCCCAAGCTTTTTCAAGGTTGAGCGAGGCCTCCTTACTAATTAATACAACTTCAAAATTGGTATCAATAACATAAAATTCCCCGGCAGCACTATTTAATACATGCATCAATTTTTCTTCTTCCCGCTGGATTTCCTTTGTCTTTTCTTCTACCTTTTTAGCAAGTTCCTGATTGAACTGCTTCATAAAAATTTCAGCATTTTTCCGCTGAGTTATATCTTTTACAATTGCGACAAATCCGCTTAACTGGCCGTCCTCATTCTTTAACGTTGATATAGAAGCAAGAACCTGAATTATATTTCCTTGTTTTGTCTTTGAAACAAGTTCTTTCTCAACAGAGCCATAGGCAAGCACTGCTTCTTTCACTTCATTAAACCGGTTAATGTCAAAATCGGAATCGTTTAATGCATAGATGTAATTACCGATTGCATCATCTGTTTTATACCCAAGAATTTTTTCAGCGCCATCATTCCAACTGAGTATTCTTCCATCTGTGTCCAAAGAAATAATTGCATCAGTCGCCCGATTAACAAGGCCTGCCATATAGGCCAGTTTATCTTCATTTTTTTTGCGCCAGACAATTTCAATTCTTACTTTCCAGTAAAGCAGGAATAAAAGGACCAAAAAAAGGGAGCCTAAAACAATGAATAAGCTTACAATTTGTGCTGCGGCCCGCTGACGACCTGAATTAGAATTTTGCAATACAGCGGTTTCTTTGTTTTCAATTTGTAAAAAATATTGCCGGATACTATCCATTAATCCTTTTCCATAGCCTGTACTAACTTGCCTGAAAGCGTCTTCTTGTCTATTTTGCTTTACCAAATTCACACTGCTGTCAGCAAAAGCTATTTTTCGGGATATTAATAAGAACAACCTGTCCTGCGCCTGACTTACACCTCCATATGTATTCAACAATTTGTTTAATTCGGAAGTATCAGTCCCAATACGGAGCCTGGCACTATAATAAGTTTTAAGAAAAGAGGTGTCAGCGCTGATTACATATCCTCTTGCGCCTGCTTCAATCTCCTGAACATCATCCATCAACTCCTTCATGATCTTTAAAGACTGAAGCGTATGATTAACAAGTCGGGAATGATGATTTGCCTTTCTGAGATTAGTAAAACTCAAAAAACCAAAAAAAATGATGATTACCAGACTGGCCACAAGGCCTGTATTCAGATTTCGCAGCGAGTGAAAACGTCTCATCGGCAGCTGTTAATTTCAGAAATTAAGACTAACTCCGGGATTTATAAACCCTGGGCGTTAATAAAATTAACCAAAGCTGCACTATTTTTCAGGTTTAACTTTTTGAGGATATTATAGCGGTGAACTTCCACTGTCTTTAATGAAATATCCAGTTTTGTGGCAATTTCCCTGGAAGAAAGCCCTTCTTTTATCAGCTTTACTATATCAATTTCTCTGCGTGAAAGCGAATTAAGATCCGTTTTGCCATTCTCTTCTTCCAATTCCTGCTGCGCCAGGATATTTTTGACCTCATCACAGATATACTTTTTATTATTGCTAACTTCTATGATGGCTTTAATTAGTTCATCTTTAGATGAGTTTTTAGTAACATAGCCCATTGCACCCAACTGCAGCATTTTCCGTGCATAAGCCGGCATACTGTGCATGGAAATCCCAATCACTTTTGAAGATGGAGAATATTGTCTTACCAGTTTGGTGGCATCAAAACCATTTACAGGTGACATATTAATGTCCATCAAAACAATAACCGGTTTCTTTTCCTTTACCAATTCAATTAATTCATTTGCATCACTTGTTTCGCCCACCACAGTAAACCGGGGATCGCTGTTTAATATAAAGGCCCAGGATTCTCTTATTAATTTATGATCGTCAACGAGTAGTATGGTTATTTTATCCATGGGATATTATGTTGTTATTAGTAGACAATTCATAGACTATTAAGTTAATAACTTTTTGACTGAATACAAAGCGAAGCTTGAACAAAGTTTGAAATTAGGCAATGAAGAAATTAGGTAAATACCCCTAATGAAAAATTTGCTTTAGCAGGACAATTGAAAATTATATTTTAATAAAAAAAAATCCCTGTCATTAAATACAGGGATAAAATCAGTGGAGGCGAGGAGAGTCGAACTCCTGTCCAAACATATTCTTCAAAAGCTTTCTACATGTTTATTTTGTTTTAGGGTGTCGGGAAATAACTGGAAACAAACAACCGATTACTTCCTTAGCTGTATGGTTCTTATTCAGGCATCACAGCCTTTGCCTGCTGCATCTTGTTTTGTTTTAAGTCGGCGGCGGGGCGTGGAAACAAGCGAACCGGCCCGGCGGCCCTAATGACTACTTAATCACTGATTAGGCAGCCATGGCATACTGTGTATTGCCATTTATAGTTTTCGTATTCAGATTCAACTGCTAATTACGCAACGCAGTACATGCTTACACTTTCAAAGATCTACGCTGTCAAAACCGGGCGCCCCCTTTTTTGAATTCATAGCCTGGAATCAAATGCCAGGCTATCATATGATGTAAAATTACTCATTATTTTAATGACGGAAAGAGTGGCCCCATGGCCATGTTACTTTCCCCATCCAAACCAATCATTCCCGTTTGCATAGAGCATAAGACCGAGCAGGAGGATCATACCGGCCATTTGCGCATATTCCAGGAATTTTTCGTTGGGTTTACGTTTGGTAATCATTTCATACAAAGTAAACATTACATGCCCTCCGTCTAATGCAGGTATGGGCAACAGGTTCATAAATGCTAATACGATTGACAAAAAGGCTGTAATATTCCAAAAAGCTTCCCAACTCCAGGAAGTAGGGAATATAGATCCCATTGCTTTAAAACCACCCACACCTTTATATGCTCCGGTTTTAGGGTTCAATATTTTTTTGAACTGATCAATATAAAACTGAAGTTTTTCACCGGCTTTTCTTACACCTGCCGGGAAAGCTTCAAAAAAGCCAAACTTTCTTTTTTGAACCTGGTAAACACCTAAAGCTGCATATTGCGCATCTTCCAGATAAGGGATGCCAATTTTTCCTTCTTCAGAAACCTGTGATGCTATTTTTATCAATTCTCCTTTTCTCTCAACCGTCAGCATCACCTGTCCGTTCTTATGCTTCCTTAATTCAGCAGCCATTTCATCATAAAACTGTATGGGGGTGCTGTCGATAGCCACTATACGGTCCATCTCCTGCAATCCGGCCTTCTTGCCAAATGAAGTATCTTTCTTTTCATATTTGCCAACATATGCCGGAATACGCTGTGCCAGCAAAAGACCTCTTTTCCTCCGGCTTTCAATTAATTTTTCAATCAGATTAACCGGCAATTCAATTTCCTTTTTCACCCCATTCCTTTCAAGGCTAATAGTCTTACCCAGCAAAATCCTTGCATTCAGATCTTCATAATACCGAACAGTATCTCCATTTACGGCGATTATTTTATCACCGTTTTGCAATCCTATCTCATTCATCAAGCTATCGGTCGTCCATATGCCGTATTTTATAGAAGACATGGGTGTTTTCTTTTCGCCCCAAACCATCAGGATAAACGCATAAATGACAAACGCTGTCAATACGTTCATAATGACACCACCCAACATGACGATAAGCCGCTGCCAGGCCGGCTTGCTTCGGAACTCCCAGGGCTGGGCGGGTTGCTTCATGGCTTCTTTATCCATGCTTTCATCTATCATACCGGCTATTTTTACATAACCGCCCAGGGGCAACCAGCCGATTCCATAAACGGTCTCACCCACTTTCTTTTTTACCAAAGCAAACCATGGATCAAAGAAGAGGAAAAATTTCTCTACCCTGCACTTAAACCAACGGGCTGTGATATAGTGCCCAAACTCATGGAGGATTACCAGCAATGATAAAGCCAGTAACAATTGCCCGGCCTGTAAACCAACATTGGACCAATTAATCGCAAGTACCATCATATATTATCTATAAATAAAAAATCCTGCATTGAACAGCAGGTTGAACGTTTGGGTTTATAATTTGATTATATCAGCTGCAAAGTTACGGGCCTCGCCATCGCTGTCAAAATATTCCTGAAGAGTAGGTTTTTCAATAAATGGAACCATTTGCATTGTTTTCTCAATAACATTGGTCATATCAAGGAAATTAATCCTGTTACGCAGAAATGCAAAAACAGCAATTTCATTGGCCGCATTCATAATACAAGGCAAATTTCCCCCTTTAAATAAGGCATCCTGGGCCAATGCCAGGTTCCTGAATGTTTTAATGTCGGGTTCTTCAAAAGTCAGGGTGCTGACTTTTTTAAAATCGTAGCGGGGAAAATTATTGGCAATCCTTTTGGGAAAAGCAAGTGCATACTGAATAGGCAATTTCATATCCGGCAAACCCATTTGTGCCTTTATACTTCCGTCTTCAAACTGCACCATGCTATGAATGATGCTTTGGGGATGAATAACTACCTGGACTTGTTCAGGCTTGAGGTTAAACAACCATTTTGCTTCGATCATCTCCAGCCCCTTGTTCATCAGTGTTGCAGAGTCGATGGTTATTTTGGCTCCCATGCTCCAGTTAGGGTGCTGAAGTGCATGTTCTCTTTTTACATTGACGAGATAGTTGGGCTTTCTGCCTATGAAAGGTCCGCCTGAAGCGGTAAGAATAACTTTTTCTATCCTGTTCCTGGTTTCTCCAACCAGGCATTGAAAAATGGCAGAATGCTCTGAATCTACCGGAATCACCGGTACTTTATTTTCCACGGCCTTTTGCATAATGATATCTCCGGCCACCACCAATGTTTCTTTATTGGCAAGAGCAATGGCCTTTCCGCTTTCAACAGCCTTTAAGGTTGGTTTCAGGCCTGCATATCCGACTATTGCTGCCAGCATCAGGTCGTAGCAATCCATGGCAGCCACTTCTTCCAGTGCTTTTTCGCCGGCAAACACTTTTATATCCGTTTTTGAAAGGGCTTCTCTTACTTTCAAATACTTTTTCTCATCCCCGATAACTACCAAATTCGGATTGAATTTCAAGGCTTGCTCTACCAGGAGTTCATCGTTATGATGGGCGGTGAGAACCTCCGCTGAAAACTTATCAGGGTTGGCATTAATAACATCCAATGCCTGGGTTCCTATAGAACCTGTAGACCCAAAAATGGCAATTCGTTTTATGTTTGTTTCGGCATTCATGCTATAATATAAAGAGTTAACCTGCTGAATACTAGCCAACAGCATCTATTGTTTCCAGTTTATCAGCATATCAGCGATCTTCCTGTCATTGCTTAATCTGGGCACTTTATTTTGACCACCTAATTTACCGATTGATTTCATGTAATCAATAAAACCGTTTTTTCGGATGCTGGTAATTACAAGTGGTTTTAAAATATTACCTGAAATGAGATCATCATAATATACATTTTTTTGCCGCAGGTGCTGGTCGAGCTTTTTGGCAAAAAGTTCCAAATCATCCGGGCCTTTTTCAAATTCAATAAACCATTCATGAAATGATTTTCCGGCATCACTGCTGACAAAAGGAGCTACCGTAAATTCAGTCACCTGCACACCCGATTCTTCGGCTGCTTTTAATATACTATACTCCACTTCCTCTCCAATTACATG
>DASUDW010000202.1:0-2429 GCA_036275415.1 Chitinophagaceae bacterium
AAGAATTACCTGGAAAATCAGTTGCGCATGGCCTTTAACTTTAAAGGAGTTCCCATGCGTTTATTCTTCAGAAAAAAATAAACTTATTAAAAGTAGGAACCATGAAAAAGTACATAAGCTTGTTTGCAGTAGTTGCTTTATTAACCGCCTGCAATAACGATGGAGCAAAAACAGATAATGAAAAAGCAGCTGATACTGTAAACACAGTAGACAAAGCACAAGAAAAAATGAATGAACTGATTGATTCTGCTCAAAGCAAAGGTGCTGTGATCGCCGATACATTGACGAATAAGGTGATTGAACCTGCTAAAAAAGAAGCAGGTAAAGTAGGTGAGAAGCTGAAAGAAAAATTAAAAGAAGCCAAAGAATCAATCAACCAGTAAAAAGAAACGGGTGGCATTGCCACCCGTTTCTTTTTAAGAAGAAAGCCACCCGAAGGCGGCTTTAAAGCTTGTGGAGAATACCGGATTCGAACCGGTGGCCTCTTGCATGCCATGCAAGCGCTCTAGCCAACTGAGCTAATTCCCCATTTTATTTAGAATTTTTTTCGGTGGTTTTCCCGCCTTCAAGCGGGACACTCTAGCCAACTGAGCTAAGTCCCCAACGGGTTGCAAATATAGAGGATTTGCTTAAAAATATCTTAGCTCTTTTGCCCTTATCTTGCAGTAACGATTCAACAATTTGCCATGGATATTCAGTTCAACAGGAATGAAGATGTAATGAAACTCGCCTTAAGCGAAATGAAACAACGCCTTGCAAAAATTTATGAAGGCGGCGGGAAAAAATCAATCGAAAAGCAGAAAGAACGCAACAAACTAACAGCTCGGGAACGCATCAACTATTTATGTGATGCTGATACGCCCTTTATTGAAATAGGCGCATTTGCCGGTTATGATATGTATGCGGCAGAAGGTGGTTGTCCTGCAGGTGGAACCATAGCAGGTATCGGGTATGTGAGTGGCCGCCAATGTGTGATTGTTGCCAATGACCAGACTGTAAAGGCAGGGGCCTGGTTTCCTGTAACCGGCAAGAAAAACTTACGTATGCAGGAAATAGCAATGGAAAACCATTTGCCTGTTATTTACCTGGTGGATAGTGCCGGTGTTTATTTACCAATGCAGGATGAAATTTTTCCTGATAAAGAGCATTTTGGCCGCATCTTCCGCAACAATGCACGTATGAGTGCCATGGGTATTACACAGATTGCTGCAGTGATGGGAGCCTGTGTAGCCGGCGGTGCTTATTTGCCTATTATGAGCGATGAAACATTAATGGTAGAAGGTAATGGCTCTATCTTCCTTGCAGGTCCTTATCTCGTAAAAGCTGCTATTGGTGAAGATGTGGATATTGAAACACTCGGTGGTGCGGTAACGCATACTGAAATAAGCGGTATTGCCGATTATAAATTTAAAACCGAGCAGGAGTGCCTGGATGAAGTAAAAAAGCTCATGAGTAAACTGGGCGAAAAAAAGAAAGCAGGTTTTGACAGAATTACTCCAAAGCTTCCTCTTAAAAATCCGGAAGACTTATATGGTATTTTCCCGGCAGATGGAAAACCATATGACATGCTTGAAGTAATAGAGCGGATTGTTGATGATAGTGACTTTGACCAGTTTAAACAGGATTACGGCAAAACCATCCTTTGTGGTTATGCACGCATTGATGGCTGGGCGGTAGGTATTGTGGCCAATCAACGCACCATTGTAAAGAATAAGAAGAATGAAATGCAGCTGGGTGGTGTTATATATAATGACAGTGCTGATAAAGCAGCCCGTTTTATTCTCAATTGTAATCAAAAGAAAATTCCATTGGTGTTTTTGCAGGATGTTACCGGCTTTATGGTAGGCAGCAGAAGTGAGCACAGCGGTATTATTAAAGATGGTGCCAAGCTGGTAAATGCTGTTGCTAACAGTGTGGTGCCAAAGATCACGATCATTGTTGGCAATTCGTTTGGTGCCGGTAATTATGCCATGTGCGGTAAGGCTTATGATCCAAGATTTATTTATGCATGGCCCCAGGCAAAGATTGCAGTAATGGGCGGTGAACAGGCAGCTAAAACTTTATTACAAATACAGGTAGCTGCTATGAAGTCAAAAGGTAAAGAAGTAAGTGCAGAAGATGAAAAGAAATTGCTGGATGAGATAAAAGGCCGTTATGAAAAACAAACCACTCCTTACTATGCGGCAGCCCGTTTATGGGTGGATGGCATTATTGATCCATTGGAAACAAGACGAGTGATCAGTGAAGGTATTGCAGCGGCCAATCATAATCCTGAAGTGGAAGGAATGAGAGTGGGAGTGTTCCAGGTTTGAAATATATATTTAACAGATTATTTTACTTACATCGCAAGTTTCAGATTTATAAAGAGAACATTCAGAAAGATATTTGTATCCTAATATCAATTCAATGAAAATTGAAAACAGCACCAT
>DASUDW010000203.1:0-3862 GCA_036275415.1 Chitinophagaceae bacterium
CGGAGTCAACATACGAAGGGGCACTCAACTCCAGTACAAGGTCAAGCAGGTTTCCGTCAAGGAGGGTATGATAAAGTGTCCTGTAAAAACATTTCGTTCCCTGGAAATTAATATTAAACGCTACACTTCTGGCAGCAGGTAATCCATTACTTAATACCGGCTCTACTGCAAAAACCTGTTGCGGATAAATTGAACGTTTTAAGACGGTAAATGTATCAGTTACCGTAAATAACGGCTTTAAATAAGGACTGTCAATCAAACCATAGATCCGGTAACCGCTGGCATATATATGCCGGTTCCAGGAAATGCCCAGGGAATCCGTACAAAAAAAATCAATAACGGGACGTATCACTTTACTGATCACCACTTCGTTTGAATAAAAATTGCCAAACCCGGTTTCCATTCGGAAAAGGGCCCGGCTGCTGGTGTCTTTAATGGGCCAGGAAAAATAGTTGGTATAAATTTTATGCGACGGCTTAATCATTTCCCAGGTATTCCCGCTGTTATAACTGATATATAAATTACCGGTAGTATTGGTATCTGCCACAAATGTTCTCCAGCGAATATCCAGGTTGCTGTTCTCCTGTCTGTTTATATCAGAGGTATGTTGCGGGCTGGTAAAGCGGAAATTATTCATTGTGTCTGTTTGTAAGGTAACATGAAAAGGGATTGGTGAATTATTAATCAACGTTCCGGTTACCCTCACCTGGTAATTACCGGTTGCCGGCAACCAAATACTAACCTGCTCTGCAGTATTCAAAGAATCTCTTTTGCGTACCGGTAATTTAGCCAGTGAATCTGCAGCAGCAACCGTACTTAATACCCACGGCTTGTAAACTGTGCCGTTACTGAGTTGTACTACTTCCAGGTCGAGGTCATTGATCAAAGCCTTGTTATTATTTACCTGTGCGGTTGTATCTGTCCAGCAAAGTGTAACTTTTAACTGTGCTGTACCGGCGGGGATTGTAATATTCCTGGTCCATTGCTGGCCTTGCACCACACTGCCGCCATCATATTTTTTTTGCTGAACAGCTTTTACTGCTTCAAAACTGTTCAGTAATCCAAATCCGGTTTTAAAATCAATACCGGCAGTATGCACATCATCGGCCGTGTTAAATAAAATAGCTTTGATCAATGAAGCAGGAGGTATTTGCTGGCTGTTGCTATCTGCAAAGACCTGTTGCATCACTGCAATGGTGCCGGTTACCATAGCGGCAGCATCGGATGTACCGTTGGGGCCTAATGCAATTAACTGGGGCGCCAGCCTGCCATCATACAAAGGGCCGGCAGAACTTTCTGCGGGAATTATACCCTTATTATCAATAGCGCCAATAGTTAGAATATTCTTTGCCATTTTAAAATTACCCGTAAGGTTGGCATAGCCGGGTATATTGGCATAGCGTCCGTCGGCAGCAGCTTCTGTGCCTCTGTTGCCGGCAGAAAAAATATGCAGCAGGTTTTTATTTTGCCAGGCCTGCGCATCATAACTCACCGCTTCCGCTCCGTAAAACTGCTGGATAACGGTACCATACGAATGGTTTTGCACCGTTACATTGCCGGCAGTCAGGGTGCCTGTATTATCAGCGAATAAATTATCAAACGTACTGGGGAAAAATTTTGCAGCAGGGGCAATACCCCTTCCGTCATAAAAACTATTGCCTGCCCCTCCGATAATAGAGGAAATAACAGTGGCATGACTTGTAGTATTTGTTGCTGCGATAGGTGAGGCTACTACCCTTTTCACCAGGTCAATATCTGCCTCCTGCATCTTTTGTTCTTTAACACCGGCCACAATATTTTTTCCATTGGCGCCGGGTAGAGAATAATCAAGGGCATTAATACCATGGAAGCTGCGGTTATAGCCAATAATACTTACTTCCGGTACTGCAGCAGCAAGGCGATCAATGAAAACAACCTGTGCTAATGGCAGAATTTTTTCTTTTATAAAAGCAACGGATGCTTTTATTACTATGGAATTCGAAGGGCTGTCTTCTCTAATAATTACTAAATCATTAATAAGCACCTTTAACAGCCTTAACAGTTCAGTCATATCTGTTGCAACAAGAATAAAGGCAGTTTCGTTATCGGATGGAAGTTTTTCAAAAACAGAAGATGAAAGTTTCCATTTATCATTGGCCGGACTAATATGTATCTTTTGTTTTAATGGCTGAAACACCAATGAATCCGTAAGGCTGATAATAGCTGTTTTTTCACCCAGTTGACGGATGATTTTTATGCCCGGAGGTTGCTGACCCTGCCAGTCAATAATATAGTAAGGCCGCTCCAAAGAGACCGGAGTTGTTGTTTCAGCATATAATTGAAAAAGACTATCTGAAAACCGGCTGTTCAGCTCTTGTGAATGGACAGACCGGACTTCAGCAATCAATATTATAAAGAGAATAAAAGTAAACTTCCATAAAAGGCATCTCATCATCTGCAAAAATTGAGAAGTTGAAATTACTGAATAAAGTTTGCAGCTTTCACCTGTAAAAATTGATTAGGATGGTCATAAAAAATCCCTTTCTGCAATGAAAGGGATTTTTTATAAAATGAGTATTCTAATTAATACACATATTGTAATGCAATATTGTCTTCTGCATTAAAAAGTGGGTTGCCATTAGTACATGCCATCATCCATGAGTTATAGTTTCCTGATACAGTTGTAGGGGTGCCAGGAATCCAGATCGCACCAACACCGGCTGTACCTTCATTGGAATTCTGACCGCAGCTGGAACGGTTCATATAATCTGTATGACGGAAGCCGATACAATGTCCAATTTCATGTGCCATTACTTCATCTGCTTTATCTGCAGTATTAATGTAATTGGTTGCACAAGTGCTTGTACTAAGTGTAAATCCACTGGCCGGATTGCCATTCCGCTTAGGAAAACCTGAAGCTTGTCCAAGGATACAGCCGCCTGTCGAAGTTGTTCCAAGGTTTTGTCCGGTAATAACAATATCTCCTCCTGATGCTACCCGTTGAAAAACAATTTTTAAACCCAACGCATTGTAACGGGCAAGTGCTTGATCAAGACCTGTTGAATAATAGGCAGGAAATCCGGATCCCAACGAAACTGTAATGGTTCTAGTTCCCGTTGAGGGTGTACTTACAATGTTGGTGGTACGGTAATGCTCCTCACCGGCAATAACCAGTTCATGTGCAATTCCTGATCCTGCTAATTCTTCCAATTCAGCTTTTGATAACAGTATATCACCTTCAATTAAATAATTTCCTCCGTTAGTTTTTTCTGCCCAGTTACCATTGAACCCGGCAGCAGTAACCATTGATTTTTCATCTTGGGTTAAATCCTTTGGATTAATGTTTTGTTTTGCTGATTTCTGACATCCGGTAATCATTCCGGCGATAACAGCAATAAAAGCAGCGGAGGTGAGGATTTTTTTCATTTGCGTTTGATTTGATTAAGAATTTACCAATTTAGTTAATTTTTTTTACTTTAAAACATCTGCTCCAACATTTTTACATATGTTAATAAAGAGTTGACCAATGACCGTAATCCTTTAATGATTAACCGTAGATTTTCGATATGATGAAAAGTAAAATCCATAACTTTAATTAATGCGGTTAATACGAATCACCCAAATCATGCCGGAAATAATTAATGAATGAAAACGCTGACTTTCATATTATTGGCAAGCTGCATGGTACTTAACCACTATGTGAAGGCACAGTCATTCTATACTTTTGAATACCGGTTTCAGCATGGTAAAGATTCTAACCTCTATCATGCTTTTCTGCAACGCAACAGCGATGGCAGCGGATTGCTGAGGATACGTTATACAGGCAGTAAGCCAGATGAAGACAACCTGGTGGAAGCCTTCATCGATGAACAAAACCCCGTTG
>DASUDW010000204.1:0-13517 GCA_036275415.1 Chitinophagaceae bacterium
TCCGTTATAATTGAAGGTATAATCAAATTTCCAGCCTTTTATTTCATAGGCCAGGTTGGTAAAAGCCCTGTGCCTGGCTGTAAATGGTTTTTGTAAAAGCTGGTTGCCATACGTTGCATTCACATCAAAGAAGCGATAAGCCAGTCTCATCTCCAGTTTCTTTACCGGCTCCAGGTTCATCTCCAACTGCAGGCTGTTGGAATAAGACTTACCGGTAAGGTTATAAAACTTCACCAGCCTTGGATCTTCCAGGTCTACGATCACCTGTTTGGTAAAATCGTTGCGGAAAAAGTCAATAGCAAAATTGGCCGCCCTGTTGAACAGCATGAATTTCTGGTCCACACTTATGCCCTTGTTCCAGGCCACTTCGGGATCAAGGCCGTAGGCTTTGCCGGCCCCTGCATTGAGGATCGTCATTTGCCTTGCACTCACAAATACACTGTTATTCTCTGCAAAAATATTGGCAGTACGCTGGCCACGGCCCGCACTTAACCGGATGGTAGTCCCTTTCACCGGTTCATATCGAACATGTAATCTGGGTGTGGCAAACCAGCCAAACAAACTGTTATGATCGGCCCGCATGCCCGCCACTATATTGAATTTCTCGACCGGGGTAAATGTATATTCGAAAAATGCTCCGGGCACTGTTTCCTGTCTTTTGAACCTTACATCATTAAAAAGTTCATTATAGTTATCCGACAAAAAACTCAAACCCGTCCTGAACTTGTGTGCTGTGGAACCAATGATTGACTGATAGATCAGGTTGGCATAAAAATTCTTCTGGCGTCCGTAATAAGAAGTCATGCCAAAATAGGAATCCTGTTTATGATCAAAAGCAGATAGTTGCAGGCCAATACTTTTATATTTTTTTTCCGGGAATACATAACCTGCCTTACCATACACTTCGTAACGGTTGGTTTTAATACCCAATCCATAGCTTCGGGTAGAGAACTTATCCCTATCCGGATCAAACCCCGTTTGCCCCCCGGTCAAATCATCAAGCAGGATCTTAAAGCCCAGCTGCGATTCAAATCCTTTGGTGCCATTGTAATTCCAGCGGTTGACTGCCGTAAACAGATTCCCGGAGGTCATATCCCTGAAGCCATCTTTATTATAATCCACATTGGTCTTTGTCTGAAAATTATCATGCAGCAATAAAGCAGTACTCCATTTATCCCCGAACTTTTCAGTCAATACCAGGTTCAGGTCTGTCTTGGTCATATCATTGATATAGGCATTGAGGTAAAGCTTTTCAGCGGTCTGCGGTTTTTTCAATTCTACATTGATCTGCCCGGCAATGCTTTCATAGCCGTTTACCACTGATCCAACGCCTTTGTTCAATTGAATGGATTCCACAAAAGGACCGGGAATAAAGTTTAAACCAAACGGCGTAGCCAATCCCCGCGGACCGGGAAGACTTTCTACGGTAAGCTGTGTGTAGTTACCGCTCAATCCCAATAATTGAATTTGTTTGGAACCGGTAACAGCGTCATTATACGACACATCAACGGAAGGGTTGGTCTCAAAACTTTCACTCAGGTTGCAACAGGCTGCTTTAAAAAGTTCCCTCTCTGTCATCACCTGGGTACGAATGGGGTTAAGCGATGACAAATAAGTAGAACGCTGCCGGGCCGTCACCGTTACTTCGTTCAGTTGTTTTCCGGATGCAAGAATGATTTTTAATTCCTTTGCATTGATAACAGAGATCGTATCCGGTGTATAGCCGGTGTAACTGATGACCAGCCTGTATACTCCTTTTATTTGTTTGATAGAAAAGATGCCTGCATTGTCTGACACTGTACCAGTATTGGTACCCAGCCACAAAACAGAAGCTCCCGCCAAAGGAATGAAATTACCCTGCTTATTTTCTTCCAGTACCACTCCTTTTATTATCTGCTCCCCTGTTTGGTAGACACTGTCAGTTGCTTCATTCATTTCGGCTTTATTATTTTCCCGGTAATGGCAGCAGGCCGGTAATGCATTATAAACGGCATCTTTTGCTTTTTCAAAATCATTATCATGCCCGCGGTCGGCAATGCGGCAAAGGATTTTTTCCAGGTTTACCTGGGAAGTGTTATAAGTTACTGTCAGCAGTTGTGTATTCACATCCCAGGCAGCCGACTTCACCCCTTTTCTTTCCATAGCAGCTTTCTCAATCCTTTCCTTGCACATTTCACAGGCCCCTGCCACATAGGTGACGGCCGATGTATCTTTGTTGGACTGTGCCGTTACCCTGCCGACAGAAAATAATAATACAGCCGTTAAGGCTAAAAATATATTCCTTGTAAACATGTTTGTCTTTTAAAAAATCAACAAAATCAGTTCTTCTTCTTTTTCAATACACCCAGGAATGTTCGTTCAAAACTGATCAGCCAGCTTTGGGTAGTCATACGTTGCATCGTACCACCCAGTTGTGTACGGTAACCAAGATTAAGCTTGGTGTTGCTGTTAAATATCAATTGCAGTGCTGTAGCAATATCAACAAAGTAAGTGCGCCTGTCCAGTGTTTGCTGCGCCAGTAATTCTGTATAGATATTCAGGTTGGTCTGGCGGTAGTCTATATACTCTTTGGGCAAAACAAGGTAACCGGCCGATACCGAATAATTCATCGACTGGTAATTACGGGCAGGGACATAGAGTATTTTATTGTTCCTCGACTCATCCAGCACCTGTGTATGTGATACCGTACCGGAAACAGCCAGCTTATGCCAAAGCTGTGTAGCGATGAGGCCTAACTCCACACCAGTCTTATCTCCCATCAGGGTTATCTCATCATAATGAAAAGGCGCCCTGGTGGAAGAAGCTTCTGCAAATACGGCCATCCGAAAATGCTTGTGCAGTTCATCCTTTGAGAGGAACCTGTATTTGGCATATAAGTTCACGGACTCCGGCCTGAAATTGGGCGTATGCATATTGGCAAATGTTCCGCCAAGGGCAAGCATCACCTTCTTACTTAATCCCAGGTAAGCCTGCGGCATCAGGCGGTTGGTAACCCTCCCATATATCATGTCACGGGATACCAAATGATTGGTCAGCTTAACACTCAATGAATGAGCCGGCACATTACTTGCCGGTTCGGAAAACACATAAAGCTCCTGTCCGTTCAGTTGAACAGCAATCAATAATAGTATCAGCGGCAGCAGTCTTTTCACCTTGTAGTATTGTTTAGTTACCCAACATCTCCTTCACTTTTTGTTCCAGCTCTTTACCTGCCAGGTCCATTGCTATGAGCTTACCGTTTTGATCTATCAGGTAAGACGTAGGTATCGCATTGATTCCCCAGTTGACAGCGGTAGGTGCTTCCCATCCGCCATTATCATTTACCTGCACCCAGGTAATCTTGTCTTTTGCAATAGCTTTTTTCCAGTCGGACATATCCTGATCCAGCGAGACACCGAATATTTCGAAGCCTTTTGATTTGTATTTGCTGTATAATTTAACCAACCCCTTATTGGAAATGCGGCAGGGCCCGCACCAGGATGCCCAGAAATCCAGCAACACCACTTTCCCTTTTAACGAAGATAAACGCAGCGTATCGCCGTTCACAGAGGGCAATGCAATTTCAGGCGCCTTATTGCCATATTTTATTTGCGCCTGCAGCAATAAGGGGCTTAAGCATAGCAACCATGCAATAACTTGTTTTTGTAATACTGTCATTCGTTTATCCATTGTTGAAAGATGTTCTCCCGCCATGGAACGGGAGAACATTTGTAGTATCAGATAGTAATATGGTACACCCTTTCCCCTTCTGCTATACCGCTTTTTACACAGCACGGCCCGGACTTACCCGTTTGCACACAAGCCATTTTTGTGGAGGCACTGTATTTTTTGAAAAGTTTTTCTGAAATAAAGTTCTTATCCACCACGGTAATGGTTTTTTCGCCGCTGAGCACCTGGTCCTTTACGCCGATAAACATAAAATGACTGTTTCCTATACTCATATGAGCATCAGGTGACACTTTAATGTCATTGAACAGACCGGTAAGTTGTAAGTTGCCTACCGAAAAACCGGCATCCTCCACCGCTTCTTTCAATGCGTCAATATTCACCACGGCATCTTTCCGGAATATAATCGCAAAAGATGAGTTCTTGATATCAGATTGGACAGATTCCACAAAACTTACCTGCTGCAGTGCCTTGTTGATGGCATTGCTGCACATGGCACAGGTTAGCCCTGTTGCCTGGAGGGTGGCTTTGCTGAATTGTGCCCGGGCAGCGGTAACAAATACAGAAAGCAGTACCGGGATCAGTAATTTTTTCATTCCTGCAATTTAAAAGGGCTTATGACTTTTTGCAGCAATCCTTGCCATCATGACCGGGCTTGGTGCATTTACCATCCTTGCAGCAATCCATTTTCTTGTCATCATCTTTCTTGCAGCAGTCTTTGCCATTATGGCCTTCCTTGTCGCACTTCATAGATGCACCATCTTTCTTACAGCAATCTTTGCCATCATGACCTTCCTTGTCGCACTTCATAGATGCACCATCTTTCTTACAGCAATCTTTGCCATCATGGCCTTCTTTATTGCACTTACCGCCTTTGCAACATTCCTTTACTTCTTCCGTGGCGGCACCCCTGTCGTATTTACAGCAGGCATGTAATTTATTATAGGCTTCATCAGTGGCTTTAAAACCCACATTATCATAACCAACTTCTGCGATCTTTTGTTGGATCTTTGCAGTGTTGGTGGAAGTGCTGTTGTAGGTTACGGTCAGCTCCTTGCTGTCTTTATTCCATTCAGCTTCTTTAGCACCTGCTTCTTTAGCTGCTTTTTCAATTTTTGACTTGCACATGCCGCAATTGCCGGATACTTTAAATGTTTCCGTTTTGTTCTGTGCTACGGCGGATAAACTGAGGGCTGCACAGATAGTTGCAGCAGCAAATAATTTCAATGCTTTCATATAAAATAAATTAAGTGTTGAAAATTTTATGAATAATATCAAGGCTATAAATAAGCACAACCCACCCCTGCCTGCAGGAGTGGCTGTCGAATAAACAAGCTAGTATCAAATACGAAAGACGTTGATCTGCAGGTAAGTGTCCTGTGCAGATAATAGTGGCGGAGAATGGTTGTTATAATTATTCCGTATATCCTTTGTAAATAAAGACGGAACCCAAAAATCGGAAATTACAGGCAGGGTGGCCTTTGCAACCGGTAACTCAAAAAGTGTAACCGGGATCTTTACCTGGTCCTGGATGAGTTTTACCACCTTTACATCATCCCTGCAGCAGCCATCAGAATTGTGAGTTTCCATGCCACAACGGCCACATATATCAGCTTTGGTTTCAAATAAATGAACAGATACCAGCCGCTTCATACAGTAATGTGAATTAATCACAATACCTGTGGTAGCGAGAAAATATAAAAGGAATGATATGACGGCTATGCCTTTTTTCATCAGCTTTACAAAGATACAATCATTCGGGAAAATATACATAGGAACAAAACAACCTGCAGATATTTGAGAATCAATTAACAAAACTCCAGTATACCCCTGTCCGAATCTGCAAACCGGGCAGGGCATAGCCGGGGGCCACCAGGTTGTTGCGGGTAAAACTGAAGCCATCCAGGTTGCGGGCCGTATTGAGGTTCTCAAAACGGATAAATGCTTTGAAGGGTTTTATCCGAAAATGAACATAGGCCGATATATCCGGTAACTCGTTGCGGATGGTTACATTATCCTGGAAGAAGAATTTGCCCAGCACCGGGGAATAACCATCCGCTTTATAGGCTGCCCGGTAGCGAACCTCCAGGCCACCGGCAAAATCAAGGTTCTTGAATCCAAGATCACCTTCATACGCAATGCGGTTGCGGGTATAGATCACCGGCAAGTTCACCGGCCCGTCACCAATCTTCTGCTGGAAATAAACTTCGGCATGCCAGTTCCACTTTTTTCCGATGCGGACGGTTTTCTGCAACGACAACTGGAATACATTGAACAAAGTACTTTCCTGCTTCAGTAAGTAAAAATCTTCAAGGTAAGTATAGTTCGTCAGCAGGTAATAATGCCCCGTCAGCCGGAATTTAAACGAAGGCAGAAAATAGGAAGCAAAGAGGTGTGTCGTATTTTCTTTTTTGAAATCCTGCACTGTTTTCATCAGGTAAAAACTGCTGCGACTGTCATAAAAGAAAGAGGGTGTGCGGCTCACATTTTCAAAACCGAGTTGAACATAACCCAGTTTCTTGCCGGCAAAGCCCTGCAGGCTCACAAAAGCTTCATAGTCCCCCGAGTTGAGCCCGGTAAAATACAACCTGCCGTTGGCCTCAATTTCCCATTTCTGGTTCCTTGTCTTATTCCGGTACTCTGCATGCCCGGACAGATTATAGAAATTATTTTTACCCCGGTAAAATTCCCCTGTGAAATTCTGTACAGTGACCCCCATCTTGATAAACTGCTTCAGGTTCTTGATATCCGGGTATTGGTAAATGGAAAAATCGTTGGTGATGATTTTCCAGCTTTCCCTTACAAGGAAAGTATCCAGCGGGCTGCGGAGTGCCGTATCATAATAAGTTTTATAATAGACAGAATCGGCCAGGAAATCCTGGAATATGTATTTGTTCTGATCTAGCCGGAAATTATGTTCCAGCCGCAGTCGGGGAAAAAAGAGCGGCACTACGGTAGAATCAGTAACCAATGAATCCTTTTTACCAAAATCATATTGCTGGCGCAGCAGGGCGCTGAACTCATTGTACTTATTGCCGGTACTGATCTTAGTGGTAAAAAAGTTGGAAGAAAAAGGATCATCGCCCCCGATCTTCGTTTGTATATTGAACCTGTCTTTATAAATGGGATCATTCAGAAAATCTTTATTGTCTTTAATGCCGCCGTTTTCTGCCGACTGCATCTTGTTGCCCAACAGCACAAAGTAATTGCTGTACCGCTTGTTACCGGATTGAAAGAAGGATGAAAGCAGGTAATTATTATGGTTGGTCTTCTGGTTCTTAAAAAAACCGGGTGCATTGATCAGCCGGTATTGTAAAGCAATATTCCAGTTGGGCTTCAGGTTTTGCGTATGCAGCAGGTCAATCATTTGTTCAACCCGGCTGCCAATCTGGTAATTGAGTTCAGAATAAGGGCGGGTAGTATTGAAAAAACGCACCTGCTGCATTTTCCACATATAAATATCAAATGCATTAAAGCCGGGGGTAAACCCCGCCTTCATCACCGGCGAAAACAACAACGACCTGGATGCATTGCCGAGGTTGCCTAAAAAAATATGGGTAGCCGGAATGGGAAAACGGCGGGTAAAATCCCCGATAGAAGAATCCAGTTTATAGGTGCCGGTAGAATCGAGGTAACGGAAACTGATGGTGATCGAATCCTCATTTTTATTGCGCTGACGCAGGCTGTCCGTGCCACCGGAACCGCCTGTCCTTCTGCCCATACCCCCCATTTGCTGCATCCGCCCGCCAATCCGCATGATGGGATCATCCTGGGCAAGTACCGCTTCTCCCCAACAAAAGATTAGCAACAGCAGGTATAATAGTTTTTTAGACAGGTATTACTTGATTTAAGTATGCAAAATAAGCGGCGCAAAGGTAGCACTCGGTGCCAAAACTGTTAATTAAAAGATCAAAGCCGTTAATTTATGAGCTAATCGAAACTTAAAAGCTGCTATCCATTATTGATCTGATGAGAATAAGTTGGAGTAATCAGTAAGCATACTTGTAAAAATCACAATACATTTCATCACACAAAAGTCGTTGCAGTACCGGGTCTTTCAGTACATCCGTATAGTCCATCCATTTTTTTCCCACTTTTATTTTTCGGTATATCAACCGGATACCCTGGCTGTAATCCACCCACCAGTTGATATGACCGGTATATAGTGGCTGGATAGGCTTACCATCCAATTGGTGCCAGCCATAAATGGCTACCCTGCCGGGCCGGTTGTCGCGGCTGATCTTGCCGCTGATCACCACATCCTTTTTAATACCGGCTATCAGCCCCCCTCTCCCCTTTCGCTGCCCTTCTATGATCAGGTGGTGCTGCCACATGGTGGGGGTACTGTCCCTGAAAGCATACATCGGCACCGGTTCCAACTTTAATCTGGCTGCTTTAAAAATATCATCTACCATTTTACGGGTGGGTAAAAAACAATCCAGTTTATCCGCAACCTGCTGTGCTGCCATAGGGGTTATATTGATCCTTGCCCAGTCCTGGTCTGTACCCACACTGAGGTAATCCGGCGCTGCATAAAAAGTGGCGCTGATGGTTTTTCCGGTAGCTGAATCAGTAACAGAAACCCTCACCGGTACGAAACGCTTCAAAAAAGAAGGAAGATTGCCTGCCAGTAGTTCTTTTACCGCCAAAGAGTCCCTGGCCGCCCATTTCATAGCGGCCGCCTGCCGGTAAAAGGCAGAACCCGCCAGGGCCGATTGCCTTTGAGGCCATTGTATTTTTTGTACCGGCCGGCAGGATATAATAAGGATGAAAAACAGGGGCAAAAGACGAAACATACCACAAGGTAAAAAAACCAGAAACCAGAAACCAAAAACCAGCAACTTACATTTATCTTCGCCGCAAATTTTTCAATAATGAACCTTCACGAATACCAGGCCAAGGAATTACTCAAGAAATACAATGTTCCCGTGCAGGAAGGGTTTGCCTGCAGTACCGTACATGAAGCCGAAGAAGCTTACCGCCAGATCAAAACGCAAACCGGCAGCAAGTTTGCCGTCATCAAAGCCCAGATTCATGCCGGTGGCCGTGGCAAGGGCACTATCAAAGAAAATGGTATCAATGGGGTGAAAGTGGCCAAATCGCTGGAAGATGTACAGGACTTTGCCAGTAAAATACTCGGTGGCACCCTGGTTACCCTGCAGACAGGTGCTGCCGGTAAAGTGGTCAACAAAATATTTGTTGCGGCCGATATGTACTATGATGGCCCCAGCGAACGCAAAGAATTTTATCTCTCTATATTGCTCGACCGTACAAAGGGCCAGAATGTGATCATGTACAGCACCGAAGGCGGTATGAACATTGAAGAAGTAGCACACAACACACCAGAAAAAATATTCAAAGAGTGGGTACATCCTGCCGGCGGATTACAAGGTTTCCAGGCAAGAAAGATCGCTTTCAACCTGGGCCTGAGCGGTGAAGCGTTTAAGAACTGCGTAAAGTTTGTTACCAACCTGTACAACGCCTACGTAGGCCTCGATTGCTCCATGCTCGAGATCAATCCCCTGTTCAAAGCAGCAGATGATAAGATAATAGCGGTTGACTGCAAGATGAACCTCGATGAAAATGCATTGATGCGCCATGCCGACCTCGCTTCTTTAAGAGATATCACCGAAGAAGATCCCACTGAAGTAGAAGCCGGCCAGTTCAACCTCAACTTTGTAAAGCTGGATGGCAATGTAGGCTGTATGGTAAATGGCGCAGGCCTTGCCATGGCCACCATGGATATGATCAAACTGAGCGGTGGCGAACCGGCCAATTTCCTTGATGTAGGGGGTACGGCCAATGCCCAAACCGTAGAAGCCGGTTTCAAGATCATCTTAAAAGACCCGGCGGTAAAAGCCATTCTTATCAACATCTTTGGCGGTATCGTTCGTTGCGACCGGGTGGCGCAGGGTGTTATTGATGCCTACAAAAACCTTGGCAATATCCATATCCCCATCATTGTTCGCCTGCAGGGCACCAATGCTGTTGAAGCTAAAAAGCTGATTGATGAAAGCGGCCTCAAAGTACAGTCTGCCATCTTACTCAGCGAAGCAGCAGAACTGGTGAAGAAAGCGGTGGCTTAATGGATAATTGATAAATTATTAGTTGATAATTGATCCCGGTTTTTTGGCCGGGATTTTTTTTATTGGTCGCTCTCAACATTCATTTCCTTTCTTATCACCCGTTCCTTATTGCTGTTGCAGGCCTCTTCACCCTATTTCATAATTTCGGTTGCCCCGCCATGCGAGGTTTTTAGTAACGTGGGTTAACTTTACATAAAAAGCTCTCAGGTATTATAGACTTGCGAAAAATTCAGGCAAAAGGGTTCACGCCAAGGACCCCGGGAGAAAGTACTGAATAGTACGAAAAAACAAATAAACATTATGATAACACATTCTGTAAGAGACGAAGTTGTTGAAGTCGTCAACAAATTATTTATCTATACCGACAGGCAGGATTGGGAGAGATTACAAGAAGAAGTTTTTTCTAATGATGTATTTTTTGACATGTCATCGATTGGAGGGAAGAAAGAGGAATTATCATCCAGGGAGATCTGTGAGATCTGGCAAAACGGGTTTAAAGGCATTGACTCGGTTAACCACCTTGCCGGAAACTATTTAGTAAAGATCGATGATCATATTGCCACTGTTTTTGCCTATGCAACAGCCATTCACTATAAAGAAGCGGCCAAAAATGGCCAAACAAGAGAATTTGCCGGAACGTATGATATAAACTTAATGAAGCACGGAGTCGGATGGAGAATATACCGGTTCAGGTACGAGTTAAAGTTTATTTCCGGTAACATTGACCTTACCTGAAAACAAGTTTCGTCTCTGCACCGCTGCGAGACTGAAAGTCTCTCCACCCCTTGCAATAGCCCCGGACTATCATCAAAAAACTGATACCGGCTTAGTATGTCAGGCAGGAATGACCAACCCCCGCAATCTTTATGCAACAAAATAACGGCCTGGCAAAAGCCCCTGGTTGTTAATTCTCCGGGGAAGCGCCTGCGGAGTATTGTGTAATTTTAGCATTGTTTGCCGAGAAGGACATTTGCCGAAGTGAACTGGCATTACATTAACAGATACTTTTATTACCCTGTATGCGGAAGATTTTTATAACCCTTAGTTTTATTTTTTTATTGGCTACTGCTTACAGCCAGTCAGCCAGGCTTACCATCGTACCCCTGACCGGTGACTTCTATATTTATACAACGTACAACTTATACGAAGGATCTCCGGTGCCGGCCAACGGCATGTATCTCGTGACAAAGAAAGGTGTTGTGCTTTTCGATACTCCATGGGATACCACACAGTTTCAGCCCCTGCTCGACAGTATCCGTTCCAGGCATAATGAAAATGTAGTTATGTGCCTGGCTACACACTGGCACAGTGACAAGACTGCCGGGCTGGAGTATTACCGGCAAAAGGGTATCAAGACCTACACCACAGTTCTTACGGATGAGCTGAGTAAAAAAAATAATAAGAAAAGGGCTGAATTCTTACTGGCAAAAGATACCGTCTTCCGCATCGGGCCCTATCGCTTTGAAACGTATTATCCAGGTGAAGGGCATACGGCCGACAATATTGTGATCTGGTTTGAAGAGGAAAAAATCCTCTATGGTGGTTGCCTCATCAAAGGCGCTGATGATACTGACCTCGGCTACCTCGGTGATGCCAATGTTCATGCCTATGCAGAAACCCTGAAAAAGGTTCAACGTAAATACCGGCGACCGAAACACATCATTATTGCACACAGCGACTGGAATAACATACATTCATTAAAACATTCTATACAACTGGCCAAAGAGCTGAAAAAGAAAAAACGCCATGGATAAACTGGTATAGACAATCTGTTGATTATATGCCCGATACCCAAAATAACAACCTCTGCAAATCCTGCGGCCATTCAGGCACCGGTAAATATTGTACCCATTGCGGCCAATTACTGGAGGTAAAAAGAATAACCTTTTCGGGGCTGCTGCATGACATTGTCCACTTTTTTACCCATATTGAAAAGGGCTTTGGATATACCTTAAAGCAACTGATCATTGCCCCTGGTCATATGCAACGGAGTTATATAGAAGGCAAGCGAAATATCCACCAGAAGCCCTTCTCGCTGTTTTTTATCTGTGCCACCATAACAGCTTTGACCCGCTATTGGGTCCTCAGTGCCATCATCCGGTATTACGGAGCCGATATTACGGCTGAAGCCGCCTTCTTTCATGAATATATGGTGCTCACCTATTCTGCCCTGGTGCCTGTATATACACTGATAACCTATCTCCTCTTTTATCAGTCAAAGTACAATTATGTTGAAATCGGTGTAATGATGCTGTATACCCTTTCGTTTATTTTCCTGGCATCGTCTATAATTACTATACCTAAATTATTCTATCCCCGCCTGGAAACAAGGTTGATAGAGTTCCCGGTCTTTACCCTTTACATTATGATAACACTGATAAATTTCTTCAAAACAATTCCTAAGTGGAAAGTGGCCATAAAAAGTATAATTATTATAACGGCTGCATTCTACCTGAATGATATAGCGGAGAACTTTATCATCGGTTTACTGGATTGAACCCTTCCCTTGTTCTTTCATCCCATCTTCAGCACTTTGGCAGCGCCGGCATATTTGGTGAACTGCACCGGGCCGTTGTGTTGTGGTTGCCCGTACTCTACTCCTGCGGCCAGCAGCAAACTGAGTCCCGGCAGCCGCTGCCAGTCCGCCAGTGCCAGTTGCCATTGCTGCCCCGGTATCACGGCCTTGCTCACCTGCCAGGGCGTCTGTACGAGGCAGCGGCCGTTACCGGGTTCCTGTACCGGCCTGTATTCCTTCCTCCCGGCATCATATACAATATCCGGCACCGTGGCCAGTACAAATACCAGCCGGCAATAAGGTTGCTTCATCGGGTTGCTAAGGTGTATGGCCGGTATTATATCAGCATACTCCACCGTGGCCGTTCCTTCTGCCGCATTAATAGAATATTGCAGCGGGTACTTCAGTACCGTATCAAAGGGGTGATAGGTATTCAGCCCGAAGCCTTCGAGTTTATACCCTCCGGCCGAGAACAATAACGAACGCCGGCCCAGGGGCTGCCGGGTATCCTCCTCCTTTATGCTATGGCAGACCCCGGATAGGCGGCCGCTATAGCTATGGTCATACAAATGGCGTACCCCGTGCAATGCCTGGCCCAGGAGCGATACTGCCTTGCTCACTCCTTTCCATTCCTCATTCCGCAGGCGGGTATTCAAAAATTGTTTTCCCTGCTTGAGCTGCTGCCGGGTAGGCCCGCCTTTTTCCCGCAGAATGATTCGGTCAACGCCCCGCAACTTGTAGGCGCTCAGCCCCCCGATACTGCCGGTAAAGGCCGGCATTCCCCTGAGTATAGCCATATACAATTGTTTAGACCGGCAAAATAAAAACCGAATTTCATTTTACCAAATATTTTAGTATTTATTTAGCTCATTTTATTAGCATGCTGCCCCCCGGATATTCCCACCCATTAGTAGCAGGGAACATCCTGGGAATATCTTCCTGACATCGTGGGAATATGCAGGAGACATCCCGGTTACTATCTATACTCGCTTGTGCTAAGAACCGGCTGTATCCTCATTTGTGCTTAGTGCTTATATACGGCCTCCGATAATCACCGGCCCACTGTTAGCTCCGGCTGTCTCTTCATTTATGCATTTCTTTAACATTTTGCATCCTGCCTGTAAAATCAATTATTATGAGACAGGCCATGCTCCTCGTAAGTGCATTCTATTGCCTTACCCTTTCTGCACAAACAAAGAAAAATATTGACAGTAAGATTGAAAAAGTAACTGTATTCCTCGAAGGGGCAC
>DASUDW010000205.1:0-9329 GCA_036275415.1 Chitinophagaceae bacterium
AGCCGTAAAGGAACTGCCTGCCAGCAATTTATTGCAGCTTACATTGGCCAGGTCATACGATGCCGGGAACAAAACCGATGAAGCACTGGCTGTTTGTGATATCATACTGAAGCAAAATCCCCAACAGGTAGATGCACTGAAAATGAAAGCTGCCCTCATTGACAAGAAAGGAAATGCAGCAGAAGCTATTGCTATACTTGAAAAGGCCTATGCCCTTACGCCTTTTGATGCTGAATTGAATTATGAACTGGCCTTTAAATATGCAGAAACCAAAAATGTAAGAGTGCTGGGGCTTTGCGATTCATTGATCCGGAAGGATTCCCTGAAAATACATGCAGAGCCTTATTATTACAAGGGAATCTATTATTCCAACACCGGCCATAAAGCAGCTGCCCTGAACCAGTTCAACGAAGCTATTCAGCATGATTATTATTTCCTTAATGCGTATATCGAAAAAGGCCGTATATATTTTGATCAAAAGAAATATGCGGAAGCATTAAAAGTTTTTGAGCTGGCCAACACCATCTCGGCCACTTTTCCGGATGCTTATTACTGGATGGGGCGATGCCAGGAAGCGATGGGACGGAAAGAAGAAGCCAAACTGAATTACCAACGGGCCTATGGACTGGATGAGAGTTTTACAGAGGCAAAAGAAGCGGCCGGCAGGCTTTAAAAACTTAAAAGACAAAACGTATCTTGCAGCCTGCCTGCCGGTAGGCAGGCGCAAATAACTCCATATGCCCATCATTGCCCCTTCCTTATTATCTGCTAATTTTTTGAACCTGGAGGCTGATTGCAAAATGCTGAACGAAAGTGAAGCAGACTGGTACCATTTGGATGTAATGGATGGCCGCTTTGTTCCCAATATCAGTTTCGGGCCGATGATCATTGAGTTTTTCCGTAAGGCCACCACCAAGGTTTGTGATGTACACCTGATGATTGAGGAACCGGAGAAATATGCAGAACAGTTTAAAAATGCCGGGGCTGATATTCTTTCTGTACATATTGAAGCCTGCAGGCACCTGCACCGGAATATCCAGCAGATAAAATCATTGGGTATGAAGGCGGGTGTAGCTGTAAATCCCCATACTCCTGTTTCCGCTTTAAGCGATATCCTTCATGATATAGACCTTGTTTGCCTGATGAGTGTGAACCCCGGTTTTGGCGGACAAAAATTCATCCCTTTTACCCTGGAAAAAATAAAGCAGCTGCGTAAAATGATTGATGAAAGAAAACTGAATGTACAAATTGAAATTGACGGCGGTGTTACCTTAGAGAATGCCCCCTCCATTATTGCAGCAGGCGCTGATGTACTGGTAGCCGGTAATACTGTTTTTAAATCTGTTGATCAAAGGGGCGCCATTGCTGCACTAAAAGCGATTTAATAATTCCTTTACAAATCTGTTAATGATTTTCAAATCAGTGGCAGCACGGATGGCAGCCGCCTCTGCAAGGTTGTAGCTTTCGGTAACTAAAATCAAAGGTTATGAAAGCACACACACTTGCAACAACCGCTTTCCTGGCCCTGCTCAGCAGCAGTGTAAATTCCCAGGACGCCTCCCTGATCTATCAAAACTCCGTTGGTTCTACCGTTACCGTATATACCAACAACGGCTTCGGATCAGGTTTTTTCATTGAACAGGATCTGATTGCCACCAACTACCATGTAATTGAAAATGCCTACAACGTAAATGTGGGATTCAATAATTCCGGTTCCAAATACAATGTGAGCATTGTAGCCGCCGATACCTACAACGACTTGGCCCTGCTTCGGGTGAGCGGTATTTCCAAGAAACCCCTGGCCATTTCCGGTGAACAGATAATGCCCGGTGAAAAAATATTTGTGATCGGTACGCCCAAGGGGTTGCAAGCCACCATTTCTGATGGAATTGTGAGCGGCCTGCGCAGCGATGAAGGCAGGGACCTGATACAGATCACCGCTCCCATTTCTCCCGGCAGCAGCGGCGGACCTGTTTTTAATAAAGAAGGGGAAGTGATCGGCGTATGTGTCATGCAATACAAAGAAGGACAGAACCTGAACTTTGCCATCCCCTATAAATACCTGAATACCCTGAAGACAAAGAAAAAAGAGACAGATAAACCTTATACCACCACTCCGCCCCCAGCCCCTAAGATATCAGGGCCTGCAGTTAAAGGCAGCGGTTCTTATATGGTTGCCAAAAAATCTGACAACCTGGATAACCTGAGCCTGGATTACATAACCCGGAACGGCAATGAAACAGCTTTCTGTTTTACCTATACCAACAACAACGGTAATAATTCAATGATGACCGTGTGGATGGATAATTACCAGTTGTACGACCGTAATACACAAAAGTATTATGCTGCCAGTAAAATAAACCTTCCCGGATCCGATGCACCCAAAGCTGTTTTTGACGGGGAAAGTGTAAAATTTACCGTTATCTTCTCCAACCTGCCTGCCAACCTGAGCAGTTTTGACCTGCGGGAAAATGATTGTTCAGAAACAACATTTTGCTTCACCGGTTTAACGATGAGTACTTACAACCGTTCTTCTTATTCCTACAGTGATATTGTAAGCACTTATGAATTGAAGAACCAGGGAAAGCTGACCATATTTTCCCGCTATGGCTCATCCGGTGATATCAATTTCTGGCTCGCCGATAATTATACCGGCAAACTGACAAAGTTCATCAGTAACAATAATTACAGCCCTTCCTGCGGTGATGAAGGTGCCCTGACACTGACCGTTTCAGCAGGAAGTTACCGGTGGCGTGCTGCTGATGAAAAATACAACTGGCAGGATACAAAATATGTAACTGCCAATACCTGCAACAGCATATCGTTAATCGTCAAATAGCAAGTGTGATCAACAAAAGCGCAGCCCTTCATCAAAAATGAATTATTTTTATTGCGATGAACCGGCTGCGCTACTTTTTATTATTTACCTGCTCCCTTTTTGCTGTTTTTTCTCTTGCCCAGAACCCGCCATCCGGTAAGGCCGGAAAATCAGCTTATGTATCCGGCAAAGTGGTGGATGAAAATGAAAACCCTTTATCCAAAGTTTCTATTGTTATTCTCGGACAGTCAAAAGGTTTTATCACCAACGATTCCGGCTATTTCCGGATAAAGGTTAGCCCTGATAAAGCCTTTGCCCTTGTTTTTACCTACACCGGTTTTAAACAGGAGCAAAAGAATTTCCTGTTGAATGAAGGAGAAGAAGAAACCATTACCATCCGGATGCAAAGAGGCGAAAAGGTGCTGCAGGAAGTAGTAGTCACCGATCAGCGGGACCGGCAGGAAGCCGGATTGATTAAACCGAATCCCAAAACCATTTTAAACCTTCCGGCACCGGTAACGGGTGTGGAAAGCCTTATTAAAATATTCGTTGGCTCCAATAATGAATTGACCTCGCAATACTCCGTGCGGGGCGGCAGCTATGATGAAAACCTGATCTATGTAAACGACTTCGAGGTCTTCCGTCCGTACCTGATCAGAAGCGGCCAGCAGGAAGGATTAAGTTTCATTAACCCCGAAATGGTACGCAACATCAGTTTCTACAACGGAGGTTTCCAGGCAAAGTATGGCGACAAAATGAGCAGCGTACTCGACATTCAGTATAAAAAACCTAAAAAGTTTGGCGGCTCTGCCTATGCAGGCATATTAGAGCAGGGCTTACAGGTTGAAGGCATTGACAAACAAAAAAGATTCAGTTACCTGCTGGGCATCCGCAACCGCAGCAACCGAAATTTACTCAGCCGCCAGGATACCAAGGGTAATTATGTTCCCTCTTCTGCTGATTTCCAGGCATTATTATCGTATCAATTCAGCCCTAAATGGCAGGCGGAATTGTTGAGTAATATTTCACAAACGAAATTCACCCTTATACCGCAGGCCAGCCAGTTAACTACCTCTGTATTTTCACCCATTTTCAGTGCCACGATTGGTGTAGACATCAATTTTGAAGGAAGGGAGAAGGACCGTTATCAAACCAATATGCTTGGGTTTGCACTCACCAACCAGGTAAGCAGAAAACTGAGATTAAAATGGATGCTGTCCCGTTTTGAAAATGACGAGGAAGAAAATATTGATATTATCGGCGACTATCTTTTCGGTGAAAGGGATTTTGACAAAAGGAACCCCACCTACGGCCTGATTGTAAATCCGCTGGGAGCCGGTATATATCAAAACTGGGCAAGGAATGAACTCAATATTCATAACTGGAATATTTCTCATAAAGGAAATTATGACCAGGGGAAACATGCTTTTCAATGGGGGCTCGGTTACGACCAATCAGCGATTGCGGATAAATTAAATGAATGGGAGTTCCAGGACTCTGCAGGTTATGCATTACCCTATCAGCCCAATTTATTGCGGCTGAATAAAGTGCTGAAATCGGATGCCGACCTGAACATCAACAAATATTCAGGCTATGTGCAGGATAATATTCTGCTGGGCAATGACTCTACGCATTCTGCTACTCTATCTGTAGGCGTACGTTTTAATTATAATTCACTGAACCAGGAATTCCTGGTTTCTCCCCGCATCGGCGCCAGTTGGAAACCCCGATGGAAAAGTGATATCGTTTTCCGTTTTTCTGCCGGTGCCTACCAGCAACCGCCTTTTTACCGGGAGTTGCGCCGGAATAACGGAACCATTAATACCGCCCTTACATCACAAAAAAGCTGGCAGGCTGTCGGCGGCTTCGACTATAATTTTATTGGCATCGGCGGCCGGCCTATGCGCTGGACTGCAGAAGCCTATTATAAAAACATGACGGATGTAGTGCCCTATGATATTGACAATGTACGTATCCGTTATTTTGGCGAAAACAATGCAAAGGCTTATGCTGCCGGTATAGAAATGCGGCTGCACGGAGAACTGGTACCTGATGCCGAAAGCTGGATCAGCCTGGGCTTTATGAAAACGCAGGAAGACATCAGCGGCGACCATTATTACCGCTACAAAAATGCAGCCGGCGAAT
The DNA here is from genome assembly GCA_036275415.1 of Chitinophagaceae bacterium. Lineage (GTDB taxonomy): Bacteria > Bacteroidota > Bacteroidia > Chitinophagales > Chitinophagaceae > JJ008. The sequence goes on from DASUDW010000205.1 coordinate 4,964, forward strand.
TCATTACGGCACAAAGTACCGACCAGGTAGTCGTTGACAGTACAAGATTTGATGTAGGCTGGTTGCGCAGGCCCACCGACCGTCGCATCACTTTTGGTATGTATTTCCAGGATTATCTCTCCACGAACAAAAATTTTAAAGTATTCCTGAACCTTTTGTATGGCAGTAACTTGCCTTACAATATTCCAGGCGCTGTTCGCTACAGGAATGCTGCGGTGATAGAACCTTATATACGGGCAGATATGGGTTTCAGTGCCTTATTGCTGGATGATGACCGTAGCAAACGGAGAAGCCACTCTCCTTTCCGCAATTTTGACAATGTATGGGCCAGCCTGGAAATTTTTAATGTGATCGACAGACCGAATACTATCTCTTATCTTTTCATCAAGGATTTTTCGAATACGGTTTATTTATTGCCTAACCGTTTAACACCAAGGTTGATCAATTTTAAGATTGTGGCGAGGTGGTGATTACCTCCATCGGTTCCTGAACCTGTCCCAGGTCGTCAGCCCGATTTTGAACTGAATGGGGCTATTAAAATATCGTAATTTTAACTATGCCGAAAATATTTCAGTATCTCAATTATATCATTCGTTTCTATACTAATGACCACTTGCCAATACATGTTCATGTGCAATTAATAAACAAAGAAATGAAGGTTGAGTTTCTGATTTCAGGAGATAGCGTAACTTTATTGTTTAAAAAAGTAAGTGGAAGAAAACCCCTTACTGAGGCTGAGGCCAACGAAGTAGCAGTATTTCTTAAAAAATATTATAAACAAGTTATAGATAAATGGGAAATGGTATTCATATATCACAAAAAAGTAAAGTGCGACGTCATAGCAAAAAGACTGAGCAGGAAATAAACCTTGTGTCAGGTAAATACCTGCATGACTTTTTGATTGTACTTACATTTGATATAAATGGAAAAAAGACAACTAAAGTAGTTGATTTTCTCCCCTTGTTTCAACTTTATGTAAAAGGTGACAACCTGCATTATTTTGCCCCTGAAAATTTCAAAAAATTTATCATTAGCAACGGGCACATATCCTGGGGCAAAAATGAAGATGTAATATTTTCTGTGAGTAGTTTTTTTTCGCAAAAAAAAGGTCGGATAAAAGAAGATGTACTTTTTGTAATCTGATTATCTCCATCGGTTCCTGAACCTGTCCCAGGTCGTCAGCCCGATTTTAAACTGAACAGGGTTATTGAATTTATTCGCCACAGAAGTTACCACATATACACCAAGCTTTAACCTCGTCAATGGATTAAAGGGCCATTTGAAAACCCGTTCAATGCCGGCAAAAAACTCAGCATAACGCAGATCCCTCTCCGGGGCAATCAAGATACCACCGCCTGCTACTTCCTGTAATTTTATCTTTTTAAAGAATGGTATTTTATTGATCAATGCCCCGTTGAATTCATGTACGAGGTTCCCTTGTAAATACCTGTTGAATACAGGAAAAGTTGAATCCAGTGCCTGGAAGGCAAACTGCGGGTTATTAAATACCAGCGGGTCTCCCTGCCGCATGAATTTATAATCAATGATGCGAAGGTCCCTTTCATTGATAAAATCACCTGACTTTATGTTATAAAACGTATTGCCTGCCACACCAAAATTGATATTCTGCTGCATGCCGAATTCGAGATAATCAAAGTCTACCTTGCTTCGGAACAATCCTTTGATGCCTTTTCGCCAGATGACATAAAATGTAGGCCACTTTGAACCCAGGTGTATCTTTTCTTTGGGCTCCCGGATGTACCGCATACGGGGTGTGATGTACAATTTCACCTGGTTATACGTTGCATTGTACGGATCAAACTGCACCGGCGGTTCGTTGGCAATTCCAAAAATGCTGTCGGCATTATTCCCTACTTTATAATCTGCCACTGAACGGCGGAAGGCCACCTGGAATTCATTCATCAGCGTAACCCCGTTGAAAATTTCCAGTTCATGCCCCAATTCCAATGCGTTATTCAGGTAGATATTACTCCGCTTCAGCACATTCACCCAGGCATCGCCGGGATAAATAAATTCAAAATTCCGTCCGGCATTAATGCTGAACTGGCCTTTGTTAAAAGGATTGTATTTGCGTTGCAATCCTACTGTTCCGTTTACATCCCGGTTGCGGAAGCCATAACTGATATCCGCATCCCAGTTGAGCGTTTTTCTGTTTGGATATGTTTTGCGGTAACCGGCAGATAACTTTAAACGGGCCCCGCCAAATGCAACCGGCTGTATCAGGGTAGTTACCGGCGGCAGTATCCACATTCTTTCTTTGCGATGATCGTTGAAGATTTGCCCGAAGATGAGCAGCTTTTTCCAGGTAATCTTGTTTAATACCCTGTCCATCGAATCAAGGTAGGCCTCACTCTTCATATAACGGGAAATGCTGTCCTGGTAGCGGGCATATAATTCCTGCTGCCGTGAAAGTGGTTCGGTGCGAACCGCATTCCAGAAGGTTGAATCTTTTTCATAGGCCTCCTGTGTAGTTGAGCTGATCTCCAGGCCAAAATGCCCTTTGGGAAAATTCCTTTTTAACTGGTAATCAGAATACCGGACAGTTGTTTCTCCGTATATCTTTCCTTTTTTGGTTTTAGTGTAATAAATAAACTGCTGGCGGGTGATGACCCTGGCGCTGTCGCCGATCTTATCATACTGCTGCTTCACCTCCATGTAGTCGTACTCGGGCATGTGTACCGGCGGGATCCTGAATTCCACACGCAGCACATTCCAGGTACTATCCTGAATCTGTATCTCACCCTCTACGGTTGCATTACTCAATTGTCTGGGGCGAATAGCTATGGTGTAAACTTTTGGTTTGATGGTACGGTCAATCTTTAATGTTTTAAACCGGTAAGCCAGTAAGCCGCTATAGCTGATGGGAGATACAAACGGTATTTTGGAAACCGGCGGCGCTTTGATCAGGTTATCATAAATAAAAAAGTCGCCATCCAGTGCCGAAAGGTAAAACAGACTTTCGGTGCTTCCCCTTCTGTTCACGGCGTGCCGTTGTTCTTTTAACTGTCCTGATGCGCTCCGGTCAATGTGCAGCAGAATTTCCGTCATCGACATTTTACTGAAATCTTCCGCCTGCAACGTATCACCTTCTTCTTTTTTCTTAACGGAGCTTGAATCGAGCTGAAAAGCCTTTATATAAGCATTGCAGGAGTAAGAGCCGATAGCATCCAGCACTGTCTCTTTATTTTTAATCACATTCTTCACCAGTTCTTCTGCCCTGTCCCTGTATTTTGATTTTACCACTACTTCTGACAAACTGCCTGTAGCTTCATCTGTTTCCAGCGTAATATTTTCAGTGATATCCTGGTTAGTAATAAAAAAAGTAACAATGCGGGTTTTATAACCGATCATACTTACCACCAGGTCATATTTACCCCTTTCCAGGTAAAACGCATAGGAACCATCGTCTTTGCTCACTGTGCCCTTCTTAAGTTCCTTGATTTCCACACTGGCAAGCGGAAGCCGTTCCCGTTTATTATCCAGAATGATACCTGAAATTTTGTACAACTGACCAAAAGAGGTCAGAGAAGTAACCATTAAAATGAGTGGCAGAAGAAAATAATTTGGCTTCATTCTTTTTATCCGGAGCAATTAACCAGCAAAAATTGAACATCTTTTGCAATCAATCCATAAGCAAGCCAATCTTTTCGAAGATTTTAACAAGAAACCCGTAGTAACAAATTCTCCTCAGAAGCTTTCTGCACTCACTCCTTTTTCTTAATCCAAAACTCATCTGTCCATTCCTCACAGGTAAGCGGATGGGCTTCCAGTTGGGAAAATACACTGTCCAATTGTTCTGGGGTAAGTAATTGCTCCATGAAAGGGAATAATTCCCGTTCTTCAAAACGAATATGCTGGTTTATAAGATCGCTAAGTATAATAAGGTGTCGTTTATCAGCATCTGTTCCCTCGTCAAGGCCAATTATCAATTCCCTTATGTGGTCATGCTCTTCTTTTAACCGGTGCTTCATCGGGTTGTCCGGTGGCAGGTAAGGCAGCAAAATTTTTTCTTCCTGGAAAAAATGCGGTTTAATATGATGTCGCCAGTACCAAAGGGCAAAGTTTCGCATTTGCTCCACCGTAGCATTAAGGGCAATGCCCTGCTTTATTTTCCAGGCAAACAATAATCCGTCATGATGCTCCCGGCTGAGGGGCGCCAGTTGCTTACTGCGTTTTATAGGATTTATTTCATCCTTCATAGTATGAAATTACAAATTCCCCGAACTTATATTTTGAGCATGTGCAGACCGGCAACTGATTCTTATCAGAAAAAAGAAACAGCCCGGCAGATTAAATACCGGGCTGTTTATCAATAAATTTCAAATGAGTTACTGCTGATGGGGCT
>DASUDW010000206.1:0-3323 GCA_036275415.1 Chitinophagaceae bacterium
CTGCTCCGGCTGATGCAGCAAAACTGGATATCATTCTCAAAGAGAATACATCACTCCGGTTTATTTGTATTGATGTAGCCAATGGGTATTCTGAAAAATTTGTAGCTTTTGTAAAATCAATCCGGGACAAATATCCTTCCAAGGTGATCCTCGCAGGTAATGTGGTTACCGGCGAAATGGTGGAAGAATTGTTACTGGCCGGCGCCGACCTCATCAAAGTCGGTATTGGCCCGGGTTCTGTTTGTACTACCCGGGTAAAAACAGGCGTAGGATACCCCCAGTTGTCTGCCATCATCGAATGTGCAGATGCAGCCCATGGCCTCGGCGGACAGATCATTTCCGATGGCGGCTGCAAAGTGCCGGGAGATGTGGTAAAGGCATTTGGCGGAGGGGCCGATTTTGTAATGCTGGGCGGCATGCTGGCCGGGCATGAAGAAAGCGGTGGTGAACTGATTGAAAAGGAAGACGGCAGCAAAGCAAAACTTTTTTATGGCATGAGTTCTGAAACAGCTATGCATAAATATGCTGGTGGTGTGGCCGATTACCGGGCATCCGAAGGAAAGACAACAGAGATCCCTTTCCGTGGCCCCGTCAATGAAACCATCCTTGACATATTAGGCGGCCTGCGATCTGCCTGCACCTATGTTGGCGCCAAAGCGTTAAAAGAACTGACTAAAAGGACCACTTTTATACGGGTGCAGGAGCAGCATAATGAATGGTTCAGTGAATGAGAATTCTTGACGCCTTTTCTTTATTCAAGGGGTGATATACGGATAAAATACGGAATGCGGGCCACCAACTATCTTTGCCACTTAACGACTTACCGTATGGATTTAGCATTCAACCGAAACGAAGACCAATTGAAACAAAGCCTCAGCGAAATGCGCCGCAAGCTGGATAAGATTGCCGAAGGCGGGGGCAAAAAAGCTATCGAAAAGCAGCGGGAGAAAAATAAACTGACACCAAGGGAACGAATAGACTACTTACTGGATGATGATAAACCTTTCATTGAGATCGGCGCCTTTGCCGGTTATGACATGTACGAAGAACAGGGCGGTTGCCCCGCCGGCGGCACGGTGGCCGGTGTGGGTTATGTAAGCGGCAGGCAATGTGTGGTAGTGGCCAACGACCAAACCGTAAAAGCAGGTGCCTGGTTTCCTATTACCGGTAAAAAGAATTTGCGGCTGCAGGAAATTGCGATGGAAAACCATTTGCCGATCATTTACCTGGTGGACAGCGCCGGTGTATTTCTTCCCATGCAGGATGAAATTTTTCCCGATAAAGAACATTTTGGCCGCATCTTCCGCAACAATGCCCGCATGAGCGGTATGGGCATTACGCAAATAGCGGCTGTAATGGGCCCTTGTGTAGCCGGCGGGGCTTATTTACCCATAATGAGTGATGAAACGCTGATGGTGGAAGGCAATGGCTCCATTTACCTGGCAGGCCCTTACCTGGTAAAAGCAGCCATTGGAGAAGATATAGACAATGAAACGCTGGGGGGTGCAATCACCCATACCGAGATCAGCGGCATTGCTGATTATAAGTTCAAAACAGAAAAGGAATGCATGGACCACATCAAACGGATGATGGGTATGCTGGGTGAAAAAGAAAAAGCAGGTTTTGACCGTATAGCCCCCCAACCGCCCAAAAAAGCAGCGGAAGAGCTCTATGGGATTTTTCCCAGTGATGGCAAACCGTATGATATATTGGAAGTTATTGAACGCATTGTTGATGATTCGGATTTCGAACAATTCAAAGCAGATTATGGCAAATCCATTGTCTGCGGTTATGCAAGGATTGACGGATGGGCAGTAGGCATTGTGGCCAACCAGCGCAAAATAGTAAAAAGTAAAAAAGGGGAAATGCAAATGGGCGGTGTGATCTACAATGACAGCGCCGACAAAGCGGCCCGCTTTATTCTCAATTGCAATCAAAAGAAAATCCCATTGGTATTTCTGCAGGATGTAACCGGCTTTATGGTGGGCAGCCGCAGTGAGCATGCCGGCATCATTAAAGACGGGGCTAAAATGGTGAATGCAGTAGCCAATAGTGTGGTGCCCAAAATAACCATCATTACCGGCAACAGCTTTGGTGCCGGCAACTACGCCATGTGCGGCAAGGCCTATGACCCCCGTTTTATTTATGCATGGCCTACGGCAAAGATTGCGGTGATGAGCGGTGAGTCCGCTGCTAAAACTTTATTACAAATAGAAGTAGCCTCCAAAAAAGCAAAAGGAGAATCGCTTTCCCCGGAAGAAGAAAAGAAATTGTTTGATAAAATAAAACACCGCTACGACAAACAAACGTCCCCCTACTATGCAGCAGCCAGGCTTTGGGTAGATGCTATTATTGATCCTGCAGAGACAAGGCAGGTAATCAGTGAGGGTATCCATGCAGCCAATCATAATGCAGATATTGCTGATTTTAAAACAGGAGTTTTCCAGGTGTGAGTTTAATTTTACTGCGGAGGTCCAAAGAAGCTAAGATATTTTTTAATGAAGATTGGATAGCCTGTGATAAGTTTTAGTCTTTATTGAAACGCAGCGTTCTGCTTACGGCAGAAGATAAAAGGCCACGAATTGCACTAATAACACAAATGAATTAAATACAAATGATTCAGCCTTCGGCAGAATGGAGTTGGCCACGGATTAACACAGATTATCACAGATTAAATATTTAATTATCTCCTATTGGTGAAATTTGTGTCATTTGTGGCAAAACAAGATTGCGAAGCAATCATTATCCGTGTTAATCTGTGTAATCTGTGGCAAAAAACTATATTGCGAGGCAATAACAAATGAGCACTCCCATCACCATTTACACAGACGGATCTTCCAGAGGCAATCCCGGCCACGGATTAACACGGATTTGTTTTGCTGCCCAAAGCAGCAATTCCCTTGGTATTTAATTATTACTTATTAGTGAAATTTGTGTCATTCGTGGCAAAAAAGATAATGGGTATTATCCGTGTTAATCTATGTAATCTGTGGCAAAAAACTATATTGCGAAGCAATAACCAATGAGCACTCCCATCAGCATTTACACAGACGGATCTTCCAGAGGCAATCCCGGCCCCGGTGGCTATGGCGTGATACTCATGAGCGGCCACCATCGAAAGGAACTTTCTCAAGGCTTCACGATGACTACCAATAACCGCATGGAACTGATGGCCGTTATTGCAGGACTTGAAGCATTAAAAAAACAAGGGCTGCACATAAAAATTTACTCCGACAGCCAGTATGTAGTAAATGCTGTGGAAAAAGGATGGCTGAATACCTGGATCGCTACCAACTTTAAAGGCGGGAAAAAAAATAAAGACC
>DASUDW010000207.1:0-8704 GCA_036275415.1 Chitinophagaceae bacterium
TTTTTCATAGGTTGAATCCGGTGAACGGCCTGCCATCAGGAAATTATCGGAATAGAACAAATACCCTTTGAGGTTTACGTTGAAAGCATAATTTTTACCAACCGGCAATGTCAGCAGGTAATAACCGCTCTTATCTGTCTGCACACGGCTTACCGGCTGGCGGTTGTCCAGGTCCGTTAGCTCCAGGGAGGCCTGTAAGGGCTGGCCTGTTTTTTTGTCCGTTACGGTTCCTTTTACCCAAAGTGTTTTTACCGGCCTTATGTCTTCTCGCAATTCAAAACTATAAATATCCAGTCCGCCCCGTGTATCACTTCTGTCACTGGCATAATAGGCAGTTTTTCCATCTGCAGTAATGAACAGGGTGCCCTCATCATCAATGGTGTTGATGGGGTAGCCCAGGTTCACCGGTTTGCTCCAACTGCCGGCATAGCCTTTTCTGCTTACAAACAGATCATTGCCGCCATAGCCCTGCCACCCGTTGGAAGTGAAATAAAGTGTCTGGTTATCGGCATGGATGAATGGACATTGGTCATCACCGGAAGTATTGATGCCGGCGCCTAGGTTTTCCGGCTCACTCCACCGGCCATTGGGCAGCAGGTGAGCAACATATATATCAATGCCGCCAAATCCACCAAAACGACGGCTGGCAAAATAGAGGTCTTTTTTATCCGGAGATAAACAGGGTTGTGAATCCCATTGATCTGAATTTACCCTGCCGCCCATATTTTCGGCTGCACTCCAGCCCAGCGGTGTTTTATAAGAAATATAGAGGTCATAATTGCCAAAGCTGCCGGGCCGGTTGTTGGCCGTAAAGACCATCCATTCTCCGTCTGCAGCAATTTTCTGGGCGGCTTCACTCTGTGGTGTATTCACATTTCCTTCTAACGATTTTGCGCCGGACCAGGTATTGTTATTGCGGGTACTGTAAAAAAAATCTTCATTTACATTTTTCAGGCGCCGGGTAAATACCAATTCTTTCCCGTCAATGCTCAAAGAAGGCCAGTATTCATTTTCGGCGGTGTTAACGGCATCACCTGCATTTTGCGGGGCAAATACATATTTTGTACCTGTATTGTTTTTTGCATATTCCACAGCAAACCGGAATGACTTCCTGTATTTGTCAGCTTTTTCAAATGCAGCCGGGTTTTTAGGGGCCCTTTTCTGAAAATATTCTTCTATGGCAGCCAGTGCTTTTTCAAATTCACCCAAGGCTGCAAGGTGAATGGAGTATGTGTATTTGTAATCAATCGTATAATTAGAATCCAGGGCAAAGGCTTTCTCAAAACTGGCTGTGCTGCCTTTATAGTTTTTCAACTGTCCGTACACTGATCCGAGTGCCAGGTAGGCATCCACATAATTCTTATCTGATTCAATGGCCTGCTGCAATAACCCCGCTGCACTTACATAGTTTTCATCAGCGGCCCTTTCCCGTGCCTGGTTGTAAAAGGCAACAGCTTTCTTATTCACCTTCGACGGATCATAAGGCTGTGACCGGGCCACGAAAGCCATCAGCAGAAAAAAAAGAAAGAAAAATTTTTGCATCAAAAAAATAAACTACTTCTAAACGAAACTAAAAAGAATTTATTCCTTTCACCCGAAGAAATTGTTAAAGCAAGCTGGTATTATGGTACATGTATGTACTTATGTATCTGCAGCGATAATTCCCATTGCGGATTATTCAGGATATAATTAACAATGGCAGGTGTCATTTCGGCTGCTTTATCCCATTCGGGTTGCAGGTAGAGTTTGCAATGCGGTGAAACCAACGCAGCATATTTTTCTGCCCAGTCAAAATCAGATTTATTAAAAATGATGATCTTCAATTCGTTTGCCACATGCAAAATCGGTTCAAGCGGGGCTTTGAATTTTTTAGGAGAAAGACAGATCCAGTCCCAGGTGCCGCTCAGCGGATGTGAGCCGGATGTTTCCATATTGGTTTTCAATCCTGCTTCCTGCAGTTGTTCAGTCAGTTCATCCAGGTTGTGCATCAGCGGTTCTCCGCCGGTGATGACCGCCACCGCAGCCGGCGTTTTTTTTATGGCAGCTACCAACTCTTCTGTTTTCATTGTTGGGTGAGCCGATGCATCCCAGCTTTCTTTAACATCGCACCATACACAGCCCACATCGCAACCACCGAGGCGGATAAAATAAGCAGCCTTGCCCTGGTAATACCCTTCACCCTGGATGGTATAGAAATGTTCCATTACAGGCAGTGCCCCTGTACTTATTGTTACCGGTTGTGCTTCCATCAGTTTTTTTGCATACAGGATTTGTAGGTATTCTTCATTAGTGCAGCTATGGTCATAGGGCCCACACCTCCCGGTACCGGAGTGATCCAGGAGCATTTAGGTGCCACAGTATCAAAGGCCACATCTCCCTTCAGTTTGAAGCCCATTTTTTTGGTGCTGTCTTCCACCCGGGTAATACCAACATCAATTACAACGGCTCCTTCTTTTACCATATCTGCGGTAATAAACTCCGGTTTGCCTATAGCCGCCACAATAATGTCGGCCTGCAGGCAGAAGTCTTTTATATTATTTGTTTTCGAATGACAGATCGTTACCGTGCAATTTCCGGGCTTGGTATTGCTGCTGAGTAATACACTCATGGGCCGGCCCACAATATTGCTTCTTCCTACCACGACTGCATGTTTACCGGCCGTTTCGATCTTATAATGTTCCAGTAAAAGCATGATGCCATGTGGCGTAGCAGGAACAAAGGTGGGCAGGCCCTGTAACAGGTATCCGACATTGATCGGGTGAAAGCCATCCACATCCTTATCGGGATCTATCGCATTAATCACTTCTTCGTCACTGATGTGTTTGGGCAAAGGCAACTGCACCAAAATTCCATCCACATCCGGGTCGGTATTCAGCAGCCGGATCTCGTCTAATAACTGAGCTTCCCTTATGTCTGCCTCCAGCCGCAAGAGTGTTGACTTAAATCCCACTTCTTCACAGGCTTTTACTTTTGCCCCCACATAAGTTTCGCTGGCCCCGTTATTACCTACCAGTATAGCCGCAAGGTGGGGGATTTTTTTTCCTTCGGCTGCCAGTTGTGCCACATCTATCTTCAATTCATCTTTGATGGCCTGGGCCGCTTTTTTTCCGTCAAGTAGTTGCATGCTGCAAAGGTAGCGAGGGCAGGTATGCCAACCGTTATCTTCACATCAAATATTTTGATAATACATTTCCTCCTTGTATCTTCCCAAAAAACTAATTGTTTGAAGAGGTACTTAATTGCAGTCATTGTTTGTTGCCAGTTGATTCCTTTAATGACAGCGGCCCAAACACTGCTTCAACCATTACAATCTCCGTATACAGGGTTAATGGCTTATAGCACACAGCAATCAGAAATTTTTTCTGTAACAGGTAACCCCGCATCACTGGCCCGGTTAAAAATCATAGCTGCCGGAATTTCAGCAGAAAGGCGTTTTTTGCTGAATGAGTTAAACGCTTACCAGGCGGTAGCGGGATTGCCTACTGCCTCCGGAAATTTTGGAATAGTAACCAACTACTCCGGTTTCAGCAGTTACAATGAAACAAAGATGGGACTGGTCTATGCAAGAAGCTTAGGTAAGAAAATAGACATTGGTGCACAGTTTAACTATCATGGCATATCCATTGCCGGTTATGGTAATGCATCGACAGTGAGTGCAGAAGCAGGGGCAATCATGCACCTGGCCGATAATCTCCATGCAGGTTTGCGGGTGACAAACCCGGTAGGTGGAAAATTTGGAAAAGACAACGAAAAACTGCCTTTTATATATTCAGCAGGTGTTGGGTATGATGCTTCCGATCGTTTTTTCATAGCAGCTGAAATTGTAAAAGAAGAAAATAAGCCGGTTACAATCAATGCCGGCTTTCAATACCGCCTTCCTGCTTTATTGCATTTCAGGGCAGGCGTATCTTCCGCTACTTCGCAGGTATGGGGCGGTGCCGGCATCCGGTTGCCATCTTTCCGTATTGATCTTATCAGCAGTTATCACCCCCAACTGGGCCTTACGCCGGGTTTGCTCATTTTATTTGGAAAAACAGAAAGGAAAAATGAGTAAAACGGTCCTCATATTTATTTTCTCTGTCGTTTTCGTATGTGCACTACCGCCAGTTGAGGCACAGGAAATACCGTCCAGTGCTGAGCAGCAACTCGAAAACCAGACTGATGCCGACCAGGCAGAAACAGAAGACGACGCCTGGCTGCAGGAAATGGAGCAGTTCCGCAAAAATCCTATCAACCTGAATTTCGCAGAGCCGGATGAGTTACGACAACTGAGGATCCTTACCGACCTGCAGATCAATAATCTTTTACTTTATCGTGAACTGCTGGGAAGGCTTTCCAGTTTGTATGAGTTACAGGCAGTGCCGGCTTGGGATGTGCCAACCATCAAAAAGATCCTTCCCTTTGTCAGCATTGCCTCACCGGTTTTACTAAAAGAAGAATTGTTAAAAAGATTCACCGGTGGTGAACACAGTTTTATAATCAGGATGACACAGGTATTGGAGAAGTCAAGGGGCTTTTCTGCAGCCACAAGCGGTAGCAAATACCTGGGCAGCCCGCAGCGACTATTCTTTCGTCACCGTTACAACTATAAAAATTTATTACAGTTTGGCCTGGCCGGGGATAAAGATGCCGGGGAACAGTTTTTCAAAGGGGCGCAGAAAAACGGATTTGATTTTTATTCCTTTCATGTATTTGCCCGAAAGCTGGGTGTCGTTCAGGCGCTGGCGTTAGGCGATTTTACGGTTAATCTGGGGCAAGGTTTGATTCACTGGCAAAGCCTGGCCTTCCGTAAAAGTGTGGATGTGATGGGGATTAAAAGGCAGTCGGCTATTTTGCGTCCTTACAGTTCTGCCGGGGAATTCTATTTTCACCGCGGCAGCGGCATTACAATACGGTTAGGAAAAATGGAAGCGACCGCCTTTGCCTCCTTTCGTCAGCTTAGTGCCAATTTTGTGGCAGATACTGTCAATAACGAGGATTTTATTTCGTCTTTCCTGAATTCCGGTTACCACCGTACAGTTAATGAAGTGTCTGACAGGAATAAACTCGGGCAAACCACTTTTGGCGGTAATATTACTTACAAAGGCAAGCGTTGGCATACAGGTATCAATGCTGTTCATTACGGGTTTTCAGCACCTGTTCAAAAAAGAGATGAACCGTATAATCTTTATGCGGTTAATGGAAACCGCTGGTATAATGTTAGTATAGATTACAGCTATACTTATAAGAACCTCCACTTCTTTGGGGAAGCGGCAGCAGATAAAAATTTTGACAAGGCATTTGTCAATGGGTTGTTGATCAGCGCTGATTCAAAAGTGGATATTTCAGTTTTGCACCGCTATATCAGTAAAAGCTACCAGGCCATCAACGGCAATGCTTTTACAGAAAATACCTATCCCACCAACGAAAATGGTTTATACATCGGCGCAAGTATCCGTCCGGCCAATGGCTGGCGGGTAGATGCCTATGCGGACATTTTTCGTTTCCCCTGGCTCAAATACCTGGTGGATGCGCCCGGAAACGGAAAAGATTTCCTGGCACAGCTTACTTACACACCGAATAAACAAACAGAAATCTATTCCCGTTTCCGCTATGAGTCAAAACAGGGCAACCAGCCGGATAATAGCACGGTGACAAACTTCCTGGTCTATTTGCCAAGGCAAAACTGGCGAACTCAGGTGACGCTCCGGCCTTCCAGGAATCTTTTACTCAGGAGCAGGGCTGAAGTAATGTGGTATGACAGGAAGGGACTGAATGCAGAAAATGGCTTCCTGGGTTTTTTTGACATTGGGTATAAGCCGCTTATGAAACCCTTGTCCGGTATACTCCGGCTACAGTATTTTGAAACCGGCGGATATAATTCCCGGATATATGCCTATGAGAATGATGTTTTGTACAGTTATTCCATTCCGGCCTTTTTCGATAAAGGGTTCCGTTATTATTGCAACCTCAGTTACGATATAACCCGGAAAATTACCGTTTGGCTGCGATGGGCACAGACCATTTACAGGGATAAAGAAAGTATCGGCTCCGGGCTGGATGAAATCAGCGGCAACAAAAGGTCGGAAATGCGGCTTCAGGCACGGGTTTTTTTGTAGATAACCGCCTCAAAAACAGTTTTTAAGATTTTTGCCCGGGTTTTAACTATTTGTTAAAAAAAATTTTAACTTGCGGCAGCATATTTAGAGGCAATTATGTCTTTAACTATAACCCTTACCCTTTGGAAATTGACGGTTTTCCCTGATAATCAAGCTTTTAAATTCTAAAAATTAACGTTAACATGAGAAAAATCGCATCACTGTTCACGATGCTGCTGCTTTTCACAGCAATGGCATTTGGTCAGAACCGGACGATTACCGGTACCGTGACCGATGAAAAGGGCGACGCTTTGCCCGGCGCATCTGTAAGAATTAAAGGAACCCGTACAGGTGTGGCTGCTGATAACAACGGCCAGTTCCGCATTTTGGCCAAGACCGGCGATATACTGGTTGTATCCGGTGCTGGTCTTGAGACAACTGAGGTAACCGTTGGTACCGGGAGCACCCTTGAAATCAAGGTTCAAAGAACTGTAATTGCCGGTACCGAGGTGGTGGTAACTGCCCTTGGTGTTACCCGCCAGCCCAAAGAGCTGGGTTATTCCGTTTCTAAGGTGAAAGCTGCTGAGCTTACGCAAGCTAAAGCAGTAAACCTCCAAAACGGTTTAACAGGTAAGGTTTCCGGTTTGAACGTTCAATCAGTAAATAACGGCGTTTTCCAGGATACAAGGATCACCCTCAGGGGTATCCGTTCGTTGACTGGTAACAACCAGCCTATGCTGATCCTGGATGGTGTACCTATTTCTCTCGGATACATTAATTCAATCAACCCTAATGACATCACGGATGTAACCATCCTGAAAGGCGCTTCTGCCACTGCCATTTATGGTCCTGATGGTGTAAACGGAGCCCTGGTAATTACTACTAAGAAAGGTAGCCGTACCAAGCCCCAGATCAGCGTTGGTCATACCGTACAGGTAGAAAGGGTGCAATTCATGCCTAAATTCCAGACTCAGTTTGGTTCTGGATCTTCTGTAGATGCCCTGGGATATGGTGTATACGACCCCATCGAAAACCAGTGTTATGGTGACGAGTTCGATGGTTCACTCCGTCCGATCGGTCGCCCTGCAGTGGCTAACCGTTTTGGCGTGCCCGTGGGTTCTGAATACTTAACAGAATACAGGGCCCTTCCGAAAGAAAAATTGCGTTTCTGGAATACCGGTTTAACAAATCAAACCGACGTATCATTCTCAACCGGTGATTTTTATATGAGTGCCCAGAACGTACTGATCCAGGGTATTATGCCGAAAGATGTAAACCGCAGGGTTTCTGTTCGCATGGCAGCCAGCAAGGAGTTTAATAAGTTTAAAGCTTCTTATAATGTACAATATACAAAAGGTAATTATGATGTTACATCCGGATCCAGCTTTGGTAACGGCCGTGACTTTACCGTGTATTGGAACCTGATCAATACCCCAATGCAAATTCCTATCACCCGTTTTAAAAACTGGAGAACGGATTATTGGGCCAGTCCTGACGGATATTTCAATGACTATTACTCTAACCCCTATTTCATGATCGATAATTTCAGGAGCAGGGGAAGAACGGAGGATGTATTAGGTAATGTGGAGTTAAACATGAAGGCTACCAACTGGCTCACCTTTACCTATCGTTTAGGAGCTACTATTTCTAATAGTTCATCCAAGAGTACTGGTGGTGCCTTGCAATACAGTCCAGCGGCAAAAGCCAGCGGTAAAAATATTGCTGCTTCAGGTGACCTGAATGCTTCTGTGGCGGATGGTTCCAGCACTTACAGCCGTATCAACTCTGAGCTTTTTGCCACAGCCCGTAAGAAATACGGAGACTTTGATTTCAACGCCCTGTTGGGTACTTCATTCAGGGAAGATAATTCCAAGAATGTAAGTGTTTCCAGTAATAACCTGGCTTTCCCCACTTTGTTCAACGTAATCGGACGCAGGGGTGAACCAACTGTTGGTGAAGGCAACTCCAAGACACGTCTTAACCGTTATTTCGGTAAATTCTCTGTTAACTATAAAGGTTGGGCTTTTGCTGAGGTTACCGGTAGCTATGACATAGACAGCCGTCTGGCTTACTTCTACGATTTTGATTTTAAAAATATCAGCTTTTTCTATCCAGGCGCCAACGTATCATTCCTTTTATCCGAAGCTATACCGGCTTTAAAGAACAGCAAGACCCTTTCTTACCTGAAACTTCGCGGTGCTTTATCTAAAACCGGTAATGTGAACCTCGGTGCTCAGGCTTTGGAAAATACCTACGGCCTTGGTTTTGGTTTCCCTTATGGTACATTGAGCGGTTATACTTCAAGCAACCTGCTCCGTTTGTCTAATTACGAGCCTGAGTTTGTTGAAACCCAGGAAGTGGGTATCGAGTTAGGTTTCCTGAAAAATCGTATCAATCTGGAAGCTACACTTTATAAGCAGGATAACTCTAACCAGATTGTGGATGTGCAGTACTCTGGCGCCACCGGCTTTACCAGTGCAAGGCTGAACGCAGCTGCCTTTGAAAACAAAGGTCTGGAACTTGACCTTAGGTTAACTCCGTTGGTTAAACTGGGTAAAGTGAACATTGATGTTAAAGCAAACTATACTTTACAGGATAATAAAGTAACGAAGATCATTGAAGGTGTT
>DASUDW010000208.1:0-3919 GCA_036275415.1 Chitinophagaceae bacterium
GCCGGCTTCAACTGATAATCGGAAATGGCTTTGATAATAGCTACCCCGCCCATGGAAGTGCCCCAGCAAAAAATGTTTTTCTCCCCTTTTGCCAGAATATAGTCATACGCCAGCTTCACCTCCTCAGATTCCCGCAGGCCAATGGTCGTGGTATTTCCATCACTGTTACCATGTGCCCTGAAATCAACCAGCAGTACATTATAACCCTGGTAGTGAAAATCATTAGCTTCCGGCAGTATCAATTCTTTATTCATAGTAAGCCCATGAAAAAGGATGACTGTACCCTTTGCCATCGAATCTGCAGCGATGTACCATGAATCAATCGCCAACCCGTTATGGGTTTTCAGCACCACTGTATCATAGGGCATAACGGGTACCTGCATAACCGGTAGTTTGCCATATCGCTGCCCGGCAAACAAGCGCCATGTTTTCTTGAAGATATTCTGGCTGGGCTTTTTGTTTACCAGTGAAGGGTCATTATAAAAATGGGAAAATTTATGGGCATGAAAGGCAGCGCCGATGTTCAACAACAGGAACTGAACCAGTATGACCCATGCTGTCCATTTTAGTACGGTACGAATTCTTTTGGCAGCAGTATTGCTCATATTGATAACCCTTAGGAGGGCTGAGTGCCAAAAGTAATTTTTAACGGCCAAACGCCATAACGATCATGGCCCTTTTTTAAATATGCATTTTTTTGAAAATATCAGGCGGAATGGCCCTTTTATTTACAATGATAGCCACCGTGCGGATGCGGAAATAATCTTCCCGCATAAATATAAATCCACCGAGGGGATTGGAATAACTGCCCCATGAATTCTTAATATAATACCATTTGTTGCCAAACTTGTCCTTTGTACTTCCAACAATGTGCATCATATGGTCCAGCAATGTGGCTGCTGTTGTAAATGCTTCCTGTCGTTGTTGCTGTGTGGACTGACCGGTAGTTTTGAAATAAGCCAGCCCGTTGGCGTAATCAAAATCAGGATCGTTGGCATCGCCATCCCAGCCTATGGTAAAACCATTCTTTAATGCTTCATCCGTTATACGGGAAAAATCTTCCAACGGGACATTCCAGTATTCATCGCTGGTCCAGTTATATTTATCTTCCAATACAAATTTTGTGTAAAAGGGATGATGGGTGTACGAAGTGATTTCCAGGTAATCATCCGGGTCAATACCCAAAAATTGGTCCCGGAATGAAAAAGGGGTATACAACCTTCCCTTATAAGTAAATTCCGACGGCACTTTTCCCAGGTGAACACCCAGCACACTATCCACAAAATACTGCTGCTGGTTGTTCAATTCTGTAATTCCGTTATTGACGCAGTACTTTACAAACCTGCTTAACAAGGTATCCATTTCACCGTGATCATGGTTCAATGCACCTCCGGGCTTTCCGTTGTAAGCCTCTTCCGGCATCATGCCAAAGTTTTTCATTACCCACATTACATCATGAAACTGGCCACCCGGTGTAAAAAAATTACCGCCCTTTAATTTCAAATGCCGATTAATCTTTCGAACCATTGAATACCTTGCCACAAACATTTCGCTGAGATCAGCCTTGTCCTTACCGCTCTTCATCAATTCACTTTCTAAAAGAGATAAACTGGAAAAACTCCAGCAGGTACCGGAGAGGTACTGGTCCTTAACAGCAGTACAGTGATTAACCAAAGGCGGCGTTAAACCCAGTTGCTGATAAGCCGGCAATTGGGCGTAAGCAATTAATTCAAAACAGATGAATATAAAAAACAACGGAACCCTGATCATACATATACAAGATAGGCAAAGCCATTCTGCGCTTTATACCTTAAACAGGGTATTTTATTGAAGCTATAACCGGCCCCGCTTTATCTCTTCCACTACCCCGGGATCAAGTAAGGTGGTTGTGTCGCCAAGGTTTTCTGTTTCCCCTTCTGCTATTTTCCGGAGAATACGGCGCATGATCTTACCGCTTCTTGTTTTGGGAAGTCCTGACACAAACTGAATTTTATCCGGTTTGGCGATAGGGCCAATTACCCTTGTCACCGTTTGCAATATATCCTGCCGGGTCAGGTTCTCATCGCCATGCACATGTTCGTAGATCACATAGGCATAAACTCCCTGTCCCTTAATTTCATGCGGGTACCCAACGACTGCACTTTCCACCACACCGGCATGCATGTTAATTGCATTCTCAACTTCTGCCGTTCCCAGCCTGTGACCGCTTACATTTAATACATCATCCACTCTGCCGGTAATACGGTAATTACCATTTTCATCCCGCAGCGCACCGTCACCGGTGAAATACATATTGGGATAAGCCGAAAAATAATTGAGCCGGCAGCGTTCATGATCACCATACGTTGTACGAATGATGGAAGGCCAGGGATGACGTATACAAAGATTGCCGCTTACATTATTTCCTTCGATGATATTTCCGCTTTCATCTACTAACACCGGATCAACTCCCGGTAAGGGAAGTGTAGCATAGGTTGGTTTGCCCGGTGTAATGCCGGCCATATTCGAAATCATGATACCACCCGTTTCCGTTTGCCACCAGGTGTCTACTATCGGGCACTTGTTTTTTCCAATATTTTCATCATACCAATGCCATGCTTCCTGGTTGATAGGTTCACCTACGGTACCCAGCACTTTCAAACTGTCTAATTTATGACCATGTACCGGGCCCAGTCCAAATCCCATCAACGAACGGATTGCCGTGGGTGCTGTGTAAAGAATATTCACTTTGTACTTATCAATAATATCCCAAAACCTTCCTGCATCCGGCCAGGTGGGCACCCCTTCAAACATCATGGTGGTGGCGCCAACACTTAATGGCCCGTATAAAATGTAGCTATGACCGGTTATCCATCCGATATCTGCTGTGCAGAAGTGTATATCCCCCGGCTGGTATTGAAAAACATTGACAAATGAATAGCCGGTATACACCATATAGCCCCCGCAGCTATGTACCACCCCTTTGGGCTTACCGGTTGAACCGGATGTATATAATATGAACAAAGGATCTTCAGCATCCATTTCTTCCGCAGGGAATGAAACAACGCCGTTTTGTTCCACCTGGTGTTCGGCATGTTCCATTTCATCTTCCCACCACACATCCCTTCCCTTGATCATGGAGACAGGAGTTCTCGTCCTGGTGTAAACAATTACTTTTTTGATGTTTCTGTTACCAATCAATGCATCATCAATTACACTCTTTAATGGAATATCTTTATTCCCCCTGTAAGCCCCATCACAGGTAACGATGAATTCCGCATTCGCATCATATAGCCTGTCAGCAATGCTTTGTGCAGAAAAGCCACCAAATATCACACTATGTATGGCACCAATTCTGGCACAACCCAATACGGCATAAGCCAGTTCCGGCACCATGCCCATGTATATGCAAACCCTGTCACCTTTCTTTACCCCATTATTCTTCAGCACTTGTGCAAACTGGCAAACCCTTTTGTGCAGGCGGTTGTAGGTAACCACCCTTGTCCTGTCTTCCGGGTTATTAGGCTCCCAGATGATCGCCGGTTTATCGCCCATGGCAGCCAGGTGGCGGTCAATGCAGTTTTCTGAAATATTCAGTTTGCCGCCTTTGAACCATTCTACTTTTGGTTCGGCAAAATTCCAATCCAGCACTTTATCCCACTTTTTCCGCCATTGAAAATGAGAAGCAACCTCTGCCCAGAAGCCTTCGGGATCTTCGACAGATTTTTTATAGGCCATATGATATTCTTCTGCTGTCTTTATCTGGAATGGATAAGCCATATGAAATTTTGTTTAATGACTAAATGTACGAAGACAAATATTTTTAAGTACTAAATCAAATCTGTATTTTAAACCAATGAAACTTGAAACCAACGGTTTTTCAGAAAAGGCGATTGTCCGGAAAGTAATTGCGGCTTCCTCTGTTGGCACCATGATCGAA
>DASUDW010000209.1:0-5648 GCA_036275415.1 Chitinophagaceae bacterium
ATAATCTTTGTCGTTCATATACTCCAGTATATCGCCGGGCTGGCATTCCAGCACCTTGCAAATATCTTCCAGGGTAGAAAAGCGGACAGCCTTGGCCTTACCTGTTTTTAAGATGCTGAGGTTGGCCATGGTGATGCCCACTTTTTCACTCAGTTCGGTAAGCGACATTTTTCGCTTTGCCAGCATTACATCTAAGTTTACTACAATGGGCATGTTATATAGTTAAATCTTGTTCTTTTTGCAATTCGATACCTTTCTTAAAAATCATGGCTATTACAAACACTATTGCAGCCATCATTACATAGGCAAAGCTGTCATTCCAGAATCGTTCTGCCGCAGCTGCATCATAACCTTTATGAATAAGACGTTTTGTAAACTGGTGGGCAATATATCCGACTGCAGCAATGGTAAAGGCATAATAACTGATTTTTGATATAAAACCGGCTACCTCTTCGCTAAATGGTTTTATCATGTTTAGTTTCATGCAGGTTTTGATGACAATATAAAAGACAAATGCCTTCAGTACTGATAGAATAATGATAAAACTGAACAACAAAGTATACAACACAAGGCTCTTGTTATACAAGTCAGACAGATCAAGACCGAGGTAGAGGTTTTTGCTGGCTATTGGTTTGAACAAACTAAAAATGTAATTAAACAGCAGGGTTCCTGTTTCAATACAGTAGGCAATGAAGATAATCCAGGCTATTACCTGTATGGTTTTCCAGATGAAGTCATTCTTTTTTGTCATGCTGTAATTTATTTGATGCTGTAAAAGTATAAATAATTATTGATAAACAATAAATAAATATTTAAAAACATCTTAATCGTTTTTTGCATTCCTGACTAAATCGCTGATTTTCACTAACTTTCCATTAAAATATTTTGTTATGGCAGATGCTGCAAAATTTCTGGAAACCATCAAAGCAGGTTATACGTTCAAAGGTGAATCACATAAAATTGGGGTAGGCGTACTGGATGGTGCGGTGATACAGGGTGCTGATATATTACTGCCCTTAAAGACCATGAACCGGCATGGCCTGATTGCCGGGGCCACCGGTACCGGTAAAACAAAAACATTGCAGGTATTGAGTGAGGTATTGAGTGATGCCAGTGTGCCGGTGGTACTGATGGATATCAAAGGTGATCTCAGCGGTATAGCTGCTCCCGGTAATCCGAACGGGAACATTACTGACCGCTGCCAGAAACTGGGAGTGGAATATAAGCCTTCAGCCTACCCGGTTGAATTGCTTACACTCAGCAATCAAAAAGGCAGCCGCCTGCGGGCAACGGTTAGTGAGTTTGGCCCGGTATTGCTTTCAAAAATTCTGGGATTGAATGATACGCAGGGCGGCTTTGTTGCTATGATCTTTAAATATTGCGATGATAACAAACTGCCTTTGCTTGACCTGAAAGATTTTATCAAAGTGCTGCAATTTGTAAGTGATGAAGGAAAGGAGGAAATGGAAAAAAATTATGGCAAGATATCGACCACCTCCACCGGCACCATTCTTCGTAAAGTAATTGAATTGCAACAACAGGGCGCCGATCTGTTTTTTGGCGAAACCAGTTTTGATGTGGATGACCTGATGCGTATCGGCGATGACGGAAGAGGAATTATTTCAGTAATAAGAGTTACTGATCTGCAGGACAGGCCCAAACTGTTCTCTACATTTATGCTGCAGTTGTTAGCCGAACTATATGCGTCCTCTCCGGAAGAAGGCGATATGGATAAGCCTAAGCTGGTGATGTTCATAGACGAAGCGCATCTTATTTTCCAGGAAGCAAATGATGCACTGCTGCAACAGATTGAAACGATCATCAAACTGATCCGATCCAAGGGCATTGGTATTTTCTTCTGTACCCAAAACCCGATGGATGTGCCGGCTTCTGTACTGGCACAACTGGGTCTTAAGGTCCAGCATGCATTAAGGGCCTTTACAGCAGCCGACAGGAAAGTGATCAAACAAACGGCGGAGAATTATCCCGAAACGACTTTTTATAAAACAGAAGATCTTATTACGCAATTAGGTATCGGCGAAGCCTTTGTTACCCTACTGAATGAAAAAGGTATACCCACCCCGCTGGTGCATTGTATGCTTCGTCCGCCACAAAGCAGGATGGATATTTTGACAGAAGCGGAGATAGATGCATTGGTCAGCAAATCAAAGATTGCCGATAAATATAATAAAGTGGTCGACAGCCAGAGTGCATACGAAATACTGAATGAAAAGCTGGAGGAAGCCGCCAAAAGAGACGAAGCGCAAAAACAGGAAGAAGCCGATGAGAAAGAAGAAAAGAAAACCACAACCACAAAAAAGGAAAAAGGTTTCTTCGATAATCCCACGGTAAAAAGTATGACCCGTACGGCAGGTAATACCATTGTAAGGACTTTGCTGGGAGTGCTTGGTTTAGGCGGCAGGAGCCGGACCACCCGGAGAAGAAGTTTATTTTAATTTCACATTGCCGTTGGCATCCATTGCAATTTTATGCTCGGCCTGGAGGAATTCAAGCACCTTCCAGGCTTTTTCTTTTTTTATATCGCTTAGCTTTTGCAACAGGTCTTTTACATGAAATGATTCGTATTTGATGATATTGATGATGCGATGGTGCAGTGCGTTAAATTCTTCCTGTGTTAATGTGGCAGCTTTTTGCCTCAGGCAATTATCACAAATGCCACAGGCCCTGATTTTTTCATCGCCAAAATATGTGCCTATTATACGGCTTCGGCACTCCGCTTCTTCTTTTACAAAAGCGGCCATTTGTTTCATCCGCTTTGTAAACCTTTCTTTTCTTTTATTATATGCAGTTGTGTCAATTGTTAGGTCTTCCGCCTTTATACGGCTTCGGATAAGCAATAATTGAGGGGTATCTTTTTGGGGCTGATAATCTATTATGCCTGCCTGATGCAGCTGCGCTAACTGGTTTTTTAATTCCTGTAGTTCTTTTTTAAGTAATCCGGCTATCACTTTTTCCGAAACAGGGGTTACCTGGTCAAAAATACCTTCATAGGCCCTGAGCAGGGTTTTAATTACAGGTTCCAGTAAAGGGTGATGTTTTTCAAACTCATACAGGCTTTCCTTGTTTACCGTAAACATGACGGTAGCTGGTAAAAAAACCTGTTCATTAAAGGCCAGCCATTCTTCCTGTTCCAATGCTTTCAGTGAGTATAGCGTTGTGTGGCTGTTTAATTTGAATTTTTTCAGGAAGTCAGTGAAGTCAAAATCATAATACTGCCCCGCCCCGCCGTTTACCGGTATCTGTAAATAATTGGCAACAGCCTGGTACACATTCCTGATATCTGCCAGTGATGGGAAGCGGAGGGAAGCCATCTCTTCCAGTTCGTGCAGGTCATGATTGTCATATAGTAAAACGGCAAAAGAGGTTTTACCATCTCTGCCGGCACGGCCTGCTTCCTGGTAATAGTTCTCCAGGCAATCGGGTACATCGGCATGAATGACCGTTCTTACATCCGGTTTATCAATGCCCATTCCAAAAGCATTGGTACATACGATCACCCTTGTTTTATTACTGATCCATTCTTCCTGTTTTCTGTTCCTTTCTTCCTGGATAAGGCCGGCATGATAGTAATCGGTTGAAATGCCCTGCAGTTTCAGCAGCTCACTTATTTCTTTTGTTCTCTTCCTGCTTTTACAATAAACGATGGATGTTCCCGGTACTTTCTTCAGTATTTCATTGATCTTGTTGATCTTTGAATCGACCCTGAATACACTATAAGAAAGATTCACTCTTTCAAACGATTGCCGGAAAATGGTGAAGGCTGTGTTTTCTTGTTTTCCGGGTAAAGAATGGGGGTATCCTAATTTATCGCAAATGTCTTTTTGTACGTCCGGGGTAGCGGAGGCGGTTAAGGCCAGTACAGGAATACCGGGCAATTCATTTCTCAAAGAAGCGATCCGCAGGTAAGGTGGGCGAAAATCATATCCCCATTGTGAGATACAATGCGCTTCATCAACCGCAATAAGATTGATATCCAGAGCCGGCAGGTATTCTTTAAATAAAGTTGTTTCCAGCCGTTCAGGAGAAACATACAGGAACTTACAGTTGCTTTCCGAAGCTACTTTGAAGATATTGATCACTTCTTTGCGGCTCATACCTGAATAAACTGCATAGGCCGTAATTCCCTTTTTGCGCAGGTTCTCCACCTGGTCTTTCATCAGGGCAATGAGTGGTGATATAACAAGGCATAAACCTGTATTCACCAATGCCGGCACCTGGTAACAAAGTGATTTGCCGCCTCCGGTGGGCATTAAAGCAAGCGTATCTTTTCCATGTAAAACCGAATTGATTATCTCTTCTTGTAAAGGACGGAAGGCATCGTAACCCCAGTAACGTTTCAGTATTTCAGATGGAGATAACTGCATGAAATTGTTTCATAGTTCATTCAAAAAAACTATGAACCATGAACTATAAGCTATGAACTAAATTACACCACTTTCTTCACAAATAATCTAACGGAGTTAATGGCCAGCACCACGTCACTCATACCCATTACCAATGCACCAAAAGTGGGAGTGAGGAAACCGAATGCGGCTACAGGAATAGCGACAATATTATAGGCAAACGCCCAAAACAGGTTTTGCTTAATGGTGAGATAAGTGTGTTTGCCCAATCCTAATGCCGTAGGCAGGTTTTTGAGGCCATGATTCATCAGTATCACCTGGGCACTTTGTACAGCAATCTGGGATGCGTCATTCATAGAAATGCCGATAGTGGCTTTGGCCAAGGCCGGTGCATCATTGATGCCATCGCCAACCATCGCTGTAGGGGCTAAGGCGCTGAGTTCTCCTACCTTATTCAATTTTTCTTCCGGTGATTGTTCGGCAATTACGGTGTCAATACCCAATTGTACTGCCAGTTGGTTGCATTTGGCCTGCCTGTCACCGCTAAGCAATATGGTTTTGATATTTTTACTGTGCAGGTAATCCACCACTGTTTTAGCTTCTTTTCGCAGTTCATCTTTTACATCTATCCAACCCAGCAGTTTGCCGTTCCGGAGTATATATACGTTGTGTGTGTCGTCTTTTGTCAATCCCTCTACTGACTTATAAGAACCGGCAGTATACAGGTTGCCTTCTTTATCTTCTGCCTTCATGCCCAGGCCTTTTATCTCCTCTATCTTTTTCCATAATAGCTGTTCTTTAGTTTTCCAGGTGTCGGCAATGCATTTGGCAATCGGGTGATTGGAATATTTTTCTAAAGAGAAAACCAGTTTTTTAAATTCTGCTTCATTCATAGAAGGATCCGTAACCTGCCAGTTACCAATAGTAAAATTGCCGGTCGTTAATGTTCCTGTTTTATCAAACACTACCTGTTTGATGTCTTTGAATGTTTCAAGGCTGGTAGCATTACGGAATAAAATGCCGGTTTTGGCAGCCCTGCCCAATCCCACAGCTATGGCTGCCGGTGTGGCAAGTCCCATAGCACAGGGGCAGGCTATCACCAGTACAGCAATGCTGCGCATCAGTGCAGGAGTAAATTCTTTAAGT
The DNA here is from genome assembly GCA_036275415.1 of Chitinophagaceae bacterium. GTDB lineage: Bacteria > Bacteroidota > Bacteroidia > Chitinophagales > Chitinophagaceae > JJ008. The sequence goes on from DASUDW010000209.1 coordinate 5,511, forward strand.
ATAAACCAATTGGCGATGAGTGTTACAGCAGCAATTACCATTACAATCGGGATGAAAACAGCACTTATCTTGTCTGCCAGTAATTGTACCGGTGGTTTTTCTCCCTGGGCCTCTTTTACCATTTTCAAAATGCCGGAT
>DASUDW010000210.1:0-9090 GCA_036275415.1 Chitinophagaceae bacterium
AAAAAGAGTGGCGGTTCTTACTTAAAAAAGAATGAACGGGCCACTCCATGATGACTGCTTAAGTTATCCATCGTAAAACATGGTTATTCAATCATCTTGTAAAATCTTACATAGTCCACCACCAGGCTGGTAGGGAATGCAGTATTATCTACACCTTGTACCCCACCCCAGTTGCCGCCGATTGCCAGGTTCAATAACAGGTGAAAACGTTTGTCAAATGGCCATTTTTTATAGCCGGCTCCTTCATTTACAAAAGTGAAAACCAGTTGACCGTCAAAATAACCCCTTACTGCATATGGCGTCCAGTCAACCCTGTACTTGTGAAAATCTGTAATGGCTGTGGGAATAACTGCAGAATTGGTTTTTTGCGTATTGATAGTGTGATTAAATGCTTCTGTATGAATGCTGAAATGAACTTTGTTGGGATCATAGCCCACATGTTCCATAATATCTATTTCTCCTGATTTGGGCCAGCTGCCATATGCCTGATCTGTTGGCAGCATCCAGATTGCCGGCCAGGTACCACGTCCGGCAGGCAATTTTGCATTTACTTCAATTCGTCCATACAAAAAGTCACCTTTGTTTCTAGACACCAGCCTGCAGGATGTATAATTCATTCCGTTGAAAACCTCATTAAGGGCGGTAATGACAAGGTTCCCGTTTTCTACTTTCACATTATCCGGGTCTGCATTGGTATAATATTGCAGTTCATTATTACCCCAGCCGCTTCCTCCTACATCATAACTCCATTTCGAAGCATCGGGCAGGCCATTTGTACTAAACTCGTCAGACCAGGTGGGAGTAGTTTCAAAGGCCCAATTTTTATCTACAGGCGGTTGTGGCTGATAAGAACTTCCGCCTGCAGATTTTTTTGTACACCCGGATAACACTACCAGTGAAACAAGGATTAGTGATATACCTGTGCTTTTCATATTTGCTAAGTTTTTCGTTATGAATGGCGACACACAAAACAATTACATAAACAAAGCTGGTTTATGTATCGCCATATTTCTGTTCATTTTATTAAAATGACCTTAAGCGGAATGTCCACCATCCCCAGCCCATGTTCACGCCAAGGGTAAGCAAATCATAACCGCCAACTGTTGTTTGTGCCAGCACATCATAAGTAATGGAAGTTGCAACAGGGCCGCTTGTATTCTCTACGCCATTTTGTACTTTTTGTAATCCTATATGTGCGCCAAGGCCATTTAAAGTAAGTTGTCCCAATCCGGCAACTCCGGCATTTTTTGTAAATGAATACGTAAACGTACCAGATCCCCAGGGTCTTTGCACAGGTGTAAAATTGGCAGAAGGCTCACATCCGAAAGTGTTATTTCCCATATAACCATCTGCATAAAAATCACCCTTATTATCATAAGCAAAAGTTGCGTTAGCATTAAATGAAAAAACATATTCGTCATTGAATTCGCATGACCTTGCGGTAACATCGGCCAGGTTATTCTGCCACCAGCTGCCATCATTTGGGTTGGGCCCTACTTTATAAGCTCCTGCGGCAGGATCTAATTTCCACTTTTTGGAAGTACAACTGGTAATAAAACCTAATTGCGTACCGGCACAAGCAGTAGGATCGCTGGCGGTTACATTGATTACCTGGCTGGTACTATCTATACCGCTTTGACCATATACAATCAGTTTAACTGTATAGGTACCGCTGAAAATAAAGTAAGCTGTATCCACTTTATTTCCTTGCACATAAGAACCTGTAGCCTTATTCCAATCATACCTGAATGAATTGGAGGATGTACTTGTTAACAAATAAGTATTCGGTTTGCCCGCAACAGGTGTTACAGTAAATGAAGCAACCGGCTTGGGACCCAGGCTTTTTACTTCATATTTTTTACACCCTGTCAAAAAAGGCAGGATGCTAAAAAACAGGATTGCAGCCTTCAGACCATTATATTGTATATTTTTCATAATTCTGTCTTTTGTTGGTTTATAAAATTAATAACCGGGGTTTTGCGTAAGACCGCCGGCTCTTACATCATAATCAGGAATTGGTAATACTTCATGCTTTCCTGTTCTGAATCCGAGTGAACCGAGCTCTTGTGCAGCCCTTCCCCATCTTACCAGGTCAACAAACCTTACACCTTCAAATGCGAGTTCCAGTTGTCTTTCTCTTACAATGGCATCAAACAATGCAGTGCCGGTAGGTGTGATAGATCCAAGACCGGCCCTGTTTCTAACCAGGTTAAGATAAGTATGTGCCTTACTTTCATTGGCAGACCTGTAAAAGGCCTCAGCTGCCATCAATAATACATCTGCATAACGCAAGTGCCTCCAGTTGGTACCATAATTTAATTCACCAATAGGGCCACCAGTTTGTACAGAAAATGAGCCATACTTACGCTGGAAGAAACCTGTGTAGTCCCATGCTGTTGGGTTTGACCAGTTACCACCCGCAGCCACTAATTCTCCTTGTGACATGATAGTTTGTCTTCTGCGGTTTACATCACCGGCTGCAATGAAGGCATCCCATAATTTCTGACGGGGATAAACGAAACCCCAACCACCGATAAGAGAATCGGCGGGGGCTTTTGTATAAAAATCTCCCCTGGGACCCATTAACTGAATGTGAATATTACTTTCCGGCTGCCAATCCCATGGGAAATTACCCCAGTCATAAGCCCGCATGTTAGTATAAGAAATTTCAAACAGTGATTCGCTTCCGAATTCACCATTTTTGGAAAACACAGCACCTACTGAGGGCGCCAGTGAATACTGGTTGGACGTTATTACAGCTTCTAAGTTAGTAGCCGCCTCTGTCCATTTTTGCTGGAATAAAAAGGCTTTGCCCAAAAGTGCCTGGGCGGTGCCTTTTGAAACCCTGAAACTTTCCGCAGCATTCTTCAACGGCAGATCCGGCATGGCCTCCTGCAGGTCTTTAACAATCTGGGCATATATGTCCGCTTTTGGCTTACGGCCTGTGCTGGTGTATTGAGCAGGGGGAATATCATTTAATACCAGTGGCACATCTCCCCACAATGAAACCAATTCAAGGTAATTGTATGCCCTCAGTGTTTTGGCTTCTGCCACCAGGCGCCTGCGCAGCGCATTGTTTGCATCTGTTTTATTGATAACCTTATTGGCCCTGTAAATGGTAAAATAACACATCCTCCAGGCATCCCTCACTTTATCATTCGTAGCATCAAAATTATAGTCATCCAGGGTTTGATAACCCGGCTGATCACCGGCATCACTGCCGCCGCAGTTACTTTCATCAGAAAGCAATGATTTTACCATGTAGAGGCTTCCCCAGTTATTATTATAATGCGCCTGCATCATATCATATACACCTATTACAGCCTGAGAAATATCCTGGTCTGTTTTATAGAAGTCAGTCTCGGCATACGCACCCGGAACTTCCTGGGTTAAGAATTTTTTGCAACCCGTAGCTGTAACCATTAAGGCCAGGGCAGCTACTGTTGTTATTTTGAATATCTTTTTCATATGTTAATTACTTTATAGTTTTTGAATCTGGTTAAAAGGAGAATGATAAACCAAAAACGGCTTTTCTCGGAATCGGATAACCACCCCTATCGATACCAAGAGAATTACCTCCGTTGCTTCCACCTTCCGGATCCACACCGGGATAACGGGTAAAGGTGAAGAAGTCATCAAGAGATACATAAACCCTTGCTTTCTTAACTTTTATCCTGTTCAAAAGTTTATTAGGTAGCGTATAGCCCAACTGTAACTGGCGGATCCTTAAAAAGTCTCCATCAAAAATCATCATATCACTGTTATAAACATAAGGGCTTGAAGTATTGGAAGCAAACCAGGTATTAGTACTTCCTTCTCCAGTCCAGCGGTTGGCATAGAAGAAGTAAGGCTTGTTGGCAGTTGAACGGTCAACCCTGTTGAAACCCATCAGGATATCATTACCTGCCTGACCCTGTGCAAAAACTGTCAGATCAAATCCTTTGTAATTTACATTGGCCCTTGCACCAAACAAGATATCCGGATGCGGGCTGCCGATCATTGTCTGGTCGGCTGCAGATATTTGCTTGTCTCCGTTTACATCCAGTACGATAGGATCTCCCGGCTTTGGAGTATACCCGGTAATACCGGTACGCTGCAGGTATGAAGTGATGTCAGCGTTGCTCTGGAAAATTCCGTCAGTTTGATAGCCATTGAAATACCAGATCGGATTTCCCTGCTTCATAGCTGTAGCAGACCATCCTGTACCTACTCCTGCACCGAAGATGATCGGTGAGTTAGGATCAAGGTAGGTTACATTATTCTTCATTGATGTGAAATTCAAAGACAATTCGTAACCCAAAGCCTGTGAATTGACAGGTTTGTTTTTAAGGCCCAGTTCAATTTCAACACCTTTATTTTCTACAGTACCTGCATTAACTGTACGCAATACATTACCTGCAAAAATCGGTGCAGTACCTCCTGTTAAGAGGTCTTTGGTTGTTTTCTTAAAGTAATCTACTGTTAGGTTTATCCTTCCGTTCCAGAAAGCAAGATCTGCACCAATATCAAGCTGCTCACTTGTTTCCCATGTCAGTTCTGGATAAGCCAGACTGGTGGGAGCTGCTCCAACCAATAAACCACCATTACCATCGGGATAAAGCAAATTAGCACCGATAGCATTGAGCCATTCACCCAGTCCTACGCTGGAAAGGCTACCGTTTTGACCCCAGCTGGCCCTGAGCTTAGCATAATTCATGTACTTAGAAATTCCGCTGCCATAGAATTTTTCATTTGACAATACCCAGCCGGCGGATACTGATGGGAAAGTACCCCACTGATAACCCGGTGAGAACAAGGATGAACCATCCCTGCGTATGGTAGCATTAAAGAGGTATCTGTTATCATAATCATAAGAAAGCCTTCCGTAAAATGAAGCTAATGTACGGTCAAAGGCAAGGCTTCCTATGCGATCCAGATTGTCCGGTACGAAGTCGGCGTAAGAAAACCTGTCTTCTTCTTTAAATAAACCGGAATAGCTGCCACCCAGGTGGTATTCATGCGTTTTTTGTGCAGATACACCACCCAATAAAATAAAGTTGTGCAGTTTGAACTTACGCTGATAAGTGGCAAAGTTTTCCAACTGCCAGGTAAACCAGTTATTGCTGTAATCATATCCGTTGGCCACTGTATTCTGGCTTTCATCAGAGAACCAGAAAGTGGGTGTCCATCCATGACCATATTGCCAGGCAGCATCCAGGCCAAAGCGGGAAGTTATTTTCAACCCTTCTATCGGCATGATCTCAGCAAATACATTACCTACTATTTTATTCTGTACATTTTCTCCCCTGGCCATATCGATCCTTGCCAGCGGGTTACCATATTCTCCTCTTAAAAATTTAGAAATACCATACAGGTTGCCATTGGGATCAACCCTTAAAGGCTTACCCGCTGCAATAGCATTGAGTACATGCTGCGGTAAAGCAGAACCTGCAGGATAGGTTAAAGGAGTAATGGGATCCATTACTAATGCACTACCCAAAATGGAACCAAATTCATTATTATCTGAGATAGCCTTCCGGCGATGATGAGAATAAAAAAGACGGTTACCAAAGTTGAGCCATTTTTTTACGTTATGGTCACTGTTGAACCTTACCGTATAACGCTGGAAACGGGATTTGTCTCCGCCCACAACACCATCCTGGGTGAACAAGCTTCCGTTTACCAGGTAAGTAGTCTTATCGCTTCCACCACTGAATGAGAGTGAGTGGTGCTGCATAGGTGCTGTTTGCAAAACCGCATTCAGCCAGTTGGTACCGTCTCCGATACCTGCCAGGTCTTGTGCTGTCGGGGCACCGGACACACCTGCTTCAGCCAGGTATTGCTGATACTGGGGGGCCGTCATCATGTTAATGAACCCGTCTTTTACCGATTGAACGCCATATTGGCCGGAGTAGTTTATTTCAGAAGTATTCTTTCTGCCGGTTTTTGTAGTAATAATAATAACACCATTTGCACCTTCTGCTCCATAAATGGCAGAAGAGGCTGCATCTTTCAAAACTTCAATAGAGGCAATATCAGAAGGGTCAACCGATTCAATACCACCTGCCCGTACATTGTCGATAATTACAAGAGGCTGTGTTGCCCTGTTAGAACCTGCACCACGAATCCGTATGAATGCATTCGCACCGGGCTGTCCTGAAGTAGGAAGGATCTGAACACCGGAGGTTCTGCCTTGCAGGGCCTGATCTACCCGAATATTAGACACTGTAGCCAGTTGGTCTGATTTAACAGAAGAAATAGCGCCGGTTACCAGGCTTTTTTTCTGTTGGCCATAACCAACTACTACCACTTCATTTAAAGTGGCATTGGCATCTTCCAAAATGATGTCAATAACACCACTTGCATTAACAGTAATTTCTTTGGACGACATCCCTGCATACGAAACCACTAAAACGGTTCCTTTGGGTGCCGAAATGGAATAATGGCCTTTTGCATCTGCAACAGCGGCATTGAGTGTGCCTTTGATTGTTACAGTAGCTCCGGCCAGGGGTTCACCGGTTGTTTTGTTGGTAATGTTACCTGTTACCTGCAGATTTTGCGCCAGGGCGGGCAAACTCAGTGCACAGAATAACAATCCGGCAAACAACGTCAAAATTCTTTTTTTCATAAAGCAGTTGTTTTAAACGATGAAAATTGCAGTTTTTGAGCCCCCTCAAGATACTAGTATAGTATGCACTTTTAGAAATATAGTACTACATCATTACCACATCAAAAATCATAAATAATTGATATTGCAATATTTATACTACATCAATACTACATCATTCTTTTTTTCTACTTTCACAATGCCGATTAAGAACATTTATATGCGATTTTGCTTGCTGCTCATTTTATTTCCTCTTTGCTTGAAGTGCCAAAATACTATTGGCCTGCCGGATGTTATAAACTATTCCAAACAAGCCTATAAAGCGGGATTGCAAAACTGGGACATCAAGCAGGATAGTAATGGAATAATATATATAGCTAACAATGAGGGGCTGCTTTGTTTTGACGGAAAATACTGGACCGTCTACCCTTTGCCCAACAAAACGATAGTAAGATCTGTAGAAATTGGCGCTGATAACAGGATCTATGCAGGGGGGCAGGACGAATTTGGTTATTTCTCGCCTGGCAAAAACGGGATGCTTGAATTCACGTCGCTTACCGGCCTTATGCCAGCCAAGGACAGGTCTTTTGGAGATGTATGGGACATTGTAAGCTACAATAAAAATGTTTACTTCCGAACAACAGAAAAAGTATTTAAAATTTCAAATGAAAAGGTTTCTGTTTTTCCTGCAGTGTCAGAATGGACCTATTTAGGTGCATGCGGAGATAAATTATATGCACACGACCTGAAAAACGGCCTTTTTTATTTTGAAAATAATGCGTGGCGGCCGATTGATGGATCCGGTACATATTTGAACGATAATGTAACCGGTATTTTATCCCTTCAAAAAGGGGTAACTATTATTGCCACTTTTAAAAAAGGGGTTTATAGTTTAATTAATAACCGAATTGAAAAACTATCCTCACCGGATATTGACAAAACGGTAAAAGACAGAATTTATGCAGCTATTGCAGTAAACCAGGATTGGATGGCATTGGCCACCAGTAATGGAGGAGTCAATATTATAAATGCATCCGGAGCACTGGTACAGCGTTTTTCTAAAGACGAAGGTTTGCAAAACAACAACGTACTAAGCATTTTCCTTGATAAAGAACAAAATCTTTGGCTAGGGCTCGACAATGGGGTGGATTTCATTTCTTACAACAGTGCTATCAAAAAGATAATACCGGATTTACAAGGAGGATCGGGTTATGCTGCCATTATTTATAACAATCAGCTCTATGCCGGTACTTCCGGGGGGCTTTATGCTGTTACGTTACAGCCTTCCGATGACCTGAGTTTCAGTAAGGGCATATTTATTCCTGTAGCAAATGCTACGGGGCAAACATGGGGCCTTGCAGAAATTAATAAGCAGTTACTTCTGGGTCACCACGAAGGTGCGTTCAGAGTGCTGAATAATACAGCCACTCTTATTTCCGGCGCAGGTTATGGTTATTGGAATTTCTCCCCTGTATCGGCCGTTTTTCCAACGAACAGCGTAATTGCAGGAAACTATAAAGGACTAGCCTTCCTGAACTACAAAAACGAACAATTTTCCTTTGCAGAAAGTATTCCCGGCTTTAGTGAGTCATCCAGGTTTGTTGTGCTGGATAATAATAATAACATTTGGGTATCTCATCCCTATCATGGCGTATTTAAAGTAACACAGGAAGCAAACGGTAAATATAAAACCAAACTATATTCTGATAAAGACGGGCTTCCTTCTTCACTGAATAACCATATATATGAAATAAAAGATGAAATGCTGGTGGCTACCGAAAAGGGGATTTATACTTATAACAATACCAAAGACCGGTTTGAAGTTTCGGCCTTTTACAGAAATATATTAGGAGAGCAAAGTATAAGATACCTGAAAGAAGACAAAGAAGGTAATATATGGTTTGTTCATGAAAAAAACCCGGGCGTTATTGATCTGTCAGGAAAAGAACCGGTCATTATTTATCTGCCGGAATTAAATAATAAACTTCTCAGCGGATTTGAATTTATATACCCGGTAAACAGTAAGAATATATTTGTAAGCGGTGAAAAAGGTTTTTTTCATATTAATTATGAGAAATATAAAAAGAACCTCCCTAAACTGCAGGTACATATCCGCTCTGTAAGAATCAGCAATAAAAAAGACAGCCTGCTGTTTGGCGGATACTTCAGCAACCCCAACGAAAAACAACTACAAGCAGGCAACCAGGTACCCGGGATAAAACACAAGTGGGGAACGATCCGAATAGAATTTTCAGCACCACTTTTTGGACAGCAACAAAACCTGGAATACAGCTATCGTATGAAAGGTATTGATAATAGCTGGTCAGAGTGGTCATCAAAAACGGATAAAGAATATACACACTTACCTGCAGGTGTTTACACATTTAATGTAAAAGTGAGAAGCAACCTGGGCAATGAATCTGAAGTGACATCCTATACTTTCCGCATCTTACCTCCATGGTACCAAACCATCTGGGCTTATATTATTTATGCTGTTATCATTG
>DASUDW010000211.1:0-3927 GCA_036275415.1 Chitinophagaceae bacterium
TTATAGGCCCGGATCTTCGACAGTTGGGTAATGATGTCTTCGGTAAGCCCGTCACTGAAATAATCCTGCTGCGGGTCGCTGCTGAGATTGGCAAAGGGCAGCACGGCTATGCTGTTGGCATTTACTTGCGCTGTCAGCCGGTTCCCTTCTTCGGGCAACGGCTCGGGCGGAGGCGTATTGCTGGTCAGCAGCTGGTAGATGCGTACCGGTTCCTTCACATTCTTCAGTTGTTCCGACCGCAGGAAAACAGACTCCAGTTCTTTTTTATTGACAATATTCCGGTACACCACTTCGGATATATAAATACCACCGGGCGGCGCCAGGCCCTGGATACGGGAGGCAATATTGACGACGTCGCCAAAGATATTGCCGGCATGTACCAGCACATCCCCCATATGGATACCAATGCGTACCGGCACCCGGGGTTCGCTGTAAAGGTCATCCTGCAGCAATTTGGCAAATTCCGCTGCATCGGTAGAACTGTTGAATAATAAAAGGGAACCGTCCCCGTAATACTGGATGATCTTGCCGTTCAATTCTTCAGCAATAAGTTCCACCGTTTCCCGGAAACGGTTGACGATTTCAACGGCCTTTTCCTCGTTTTCCTGCATCATGGCCGTATACCCGACAATGTCGGCAAAGAGAATAGCTGCGAGCTGATGGGATTGTCCGGCCACGGGTTAATGGTTGAAAGTCAAAAATAGTAAAACTATGCGTGGCAGGAAATGAAATAAAAGTTTAGTGTATTAACTGTTATAAACCATCGATGGAAGTGTAGTGATGGTCTTCTGCTGCTATTAATTTCCTTTTATTTGCCGGAGGAAACCCTTACGGGAAAAATTTAAGGACGAGAGACCGTTTATTTTTTCAACTCAGCTGTATATTTTCGTATTTTCACAGCAACCAATACTTGTAGTTTGAAAATCAAAAAACTCCTGCTTTTGTGCATTCTCCCCGCACTGAGTTTTTTAAAAAATGAATGCAGGGCACAGATTAATTGTGATTCTGTATTTTCCAAAGAATACATCGGAGCCGGACACATTCAGTCCTTTGTTACGAAACAGCTTCGTAATAATGAGCTTCTTGTAGCTGGACGGGCTTCGTCATCTCCGGCCGGTGGATTTCAGCTTATGGCGGCTAAGTTTTCTGCTTCAGGTGCTATCCGATGGAGTAATTTATTGGGCGGCAATGATCTAGACACTATCAAAGGAATAATTGAGCTTTCAGATAACAGTTTACTGCTATATGGCATAGCAGGCTCCTTCGGATATGCGAATGGTAAGGTTTTACTTATTCGGCTGGGGGCTGATGGCATCCTGTTATGGGGACGCCAGCTGGGCTATTCATCTGCATCAAAAGACATAATAAAAGATATCATTCAATCTGCTGACGGTGACCTTATATGTACGTTCAATACAAACGACAGCAGCAGTCTGAGCGATCCGGTTGTTTTTAAGTTGGGGCTTGACGGCACAGTAAGATGGGCAAGAAAATTTGACAATTCAGGTGATGACAGTTTTACTTCACTGGCTGAGTGGAATAACATACTCTATGCAGGAGGTTTCACCACCACATCACGTAAACAAAGTGCCCTTGTAACGATCAATCCAGCCGACGGAGGATTAATGACATCCCAATCACCTGCTTACTATGACATTACATACATGCAGGAAATTACCGATGTAGAGGTATTCAATAACCGGATATCGTACGGACTGTGGAGCAAGAAAGCAGCCGGCACCTCTACCCTTGTAAAGTTAATTTTGTACCAAGCCAGCCTTACCGGAAGCCAGTTATCACAAAGAGTTGTATCATTTAATGAAGATCATAACCCGGTGTCAAAATCTATCAAAAGAGGTCGGGGCACAGGCTTTTTTGTAAAACACCTTTCTGCCAATTCGCCCACCATTGTAAAGCTGAGCCCCTATTTCAATATAGAGTGGTCAACCCTCCAGGCACAAATGTCGCCTGTATTTAACATTAAAGGAAATAGCTTTGATATTACCAACTTCAACGGAGCTGTTTCTGCCAGTTATTACCGTTCGTTTTCAACAAACAACCTTGACAGAATAGTCATCAGCAAAACTTCGGCAGCAGGAACGACCGGCGTTTGTACGCAAGCGGGCGGTACATTCTTTATGGATACTGTGGTATTGCAGTCAGGCAGCTTATCATGGGCAAATGCTGCTATAACGGCCATCACCTTAAACCAGGAAGTAACTCTTGCAACCGTCACACTCCCCCTAACGACTTCACCCGTATGTGATACTGTTTTTTGCACCGACACCACTCCCCTGCCACCTTACTGTAACCAGACATCTTTAGTTGAATATAGTGGATACGGGTCCTCTAATTTCAGGGATTTGTTAAATCTGAACGATGGCGGCAAAGTATTAGTTGGCGAATTCTTTAATCAAGGATTCATTACCCGTACCGGTAATAACGATGATATTATATGGTCACGGACATTTGATGAGGTAGCCCGGCAAACGGTTTTTATGCGTGTATTGAAATCAGGACCAGATAATTTCATAGCCTTTGCCAATAACTATTATGTAATTGATCATTATGCCTACCGCAATGTAAAAATGATAAAGCTGGATGTGAATGGAAATATTCTGCTCTCCAAAGAGATAACCAGCGGGGCAACGGGCAATAACTTTGAAATGGCTGATGTATGTAGCACCCCTGATGGAGGTTTTGTGATTATCCTGAACTGGGGCTGGGGCATTGGTTATCTATATTCTTACGTCATGCGGTTCGACAGCGCATTGAATATCGTCTGGCAAAAAGAAATCAAGCATTTTGTAGCCACCCCGGTTTACCGATCTGTAAGCTGCGACGGGAATGCGATTTATATCGGCCACGACTCATACGACTCTTACAATCAGAATAAGATTGGCATTCAAAAATTAGACTATGCTACAGGAAACGATGTATGGAGCAAAGGATATACTATGAACGTTTCAATGTTACGTTTCAGTAAGATAATCGCCATTCATGATACCGTATATTCTTTTATTAACCGGCATAACCAGATTAACTTCAACAACTATGATTTCAGGATAGCGATGATGAAAGTGACAGCAGCCGGTAATTTTATGATGGCCAAAACCTTGAATACTGATAACCTAGAGTGGCCAACGGATACCCCGACAGGTTATATTGATTTTTCCAGCCCAACTGTAACCATTACATCAGACAGTAATTTTGTAATGAGCCACAGAGCCAAAAATCCAAGTAGTTCAGTGCTAAATATTACAAAATTTGATAAAGAGGGTAATGGCACATGGTCCAAAAACTATATGCAGCTGAACAATGCAAATGTGTATCATGTAAAATCACACGACAGCAGTATCCTGATCACAGGCAACCTGGTGAGGCCCAGATCAGGTAATCCCCGTTTCAAAAACGGTTTCATCCTCAAGGCCAACAGCGGTGGAAATATTCTTTCCACCGCAACGGGTATATGCATGCCGACCAACAGTCCCTTTTCATCAGTACCCACTGCCGTTACCGAAGTGCCGTCAAACATAGACTCGGTGGTAAACATCTCTTTTTTATCGGTAATACCTTCAGGTAATATTGCACCAGTGCAGATAGATTATGATGCCGCATTATACTGTAACCAGGTGGCTTATTGTTCAACGGTGAGGTTAATAGGTGATTCTTCGGCCTGCAGCTTAAATGATACACTTCGTTTTTTTCCGGTTGATAATAATTGCGGGGCTTTGATCCGTATAACATATGACACAAGTTTCTTCTCTTATTTCTCCCACACCAGCGACACTATAAAGCTGGTACCCCGGTTTGCAGGAGTGTCTGTTATACAGGCACACATTGAATCTCCCTGCCTGGATACGATCCAGGCAATACAGGTATCTGTATTACTAAGTGCTACCTCTGTAAATATTGGCGCAGATACCA
>DASUDW010000212.1:0-16002 GCA_036275415.1 Chitinophagaceae bacterium
GGAAGCAAACAGGGCCAAAAACAGAAGGGTGGAAATGAAAATAACAAGGCTCTGATAATTTTTCCGGCTCTAAAACAACTTGAATGCCTGCGAATAATTTAGCAGGCATTCTTTTTAAATACATGGATTCCAAATAGTTGCAAATCAAAATAAAATTAACCATGTTTATGGACTTCCATTTTTTCAAAATTGCTACTTTTGACTACTTACCTGTTTACCCATCATATTCTTTCCCTTTCTATTGATTTTTTAACCAGATTGTAGATTTGAAAACAGCTTGTGCTATGTACACATACGATTTGCTGGAAACCGGTTGTTATTACCTGGTAAAGGAAAAAGAAGAGTCGCCAGTAACCTTAATAAAAGTTGCGGTGGAGTCAGACCATTGCCTGTTTATTCAGCATTATGATGACCCGATGGAAACTTCCTGGAAACTGAAAAAAGACCAACTTTTTGACATCATAGAATGCCTGAGCGATGAAACAGTCAGGCAATGGGAAGCTCATTTCCTGAACGGGCAGGATGCCTTCTTTAGAGAAGATGACGAAGAATAAGGCATCTTACCACTCCTGTATTTCCTTTTTACGGCTTTTGATATTTGGCTATTTTGAGCGTTCAAACGTCAAATATGCATCATTACATTCATCGTACTTGTGCCATTTTATTCCTGCTGTTTTCATTTATTGCCATCAACGCTCAGCCTGCTCCTGAGGAAGAAAATTTGCCCAAAGATTACCTTACGGCTGAATTTCATGCCGGCAGAAGGGCTGCATTGCGTAACAGGATGCCAGAAAAATCTGTGATGGTAATATTTGCCTATCCAACCCGCAATTTCTCAAATGATGTGGACTACCTCTACCATCCAAATCCGGATATGTATTATTTCAGCGGATACCGGGAACCACATGCATTATTGCTGATTTTTAAGGAAGAACAAAGCGATGAATCCGGCAATAAATTCAATGAGTTGATCTTTGTACAAAAGCGCAATGCGCAAGCTGAACAATGGACCGGCAAACGGCTCGGTATAGAAGGCACCAAAGAAAAACTGGGCTTTAATAGGGCATATAATGGAAGTGATTTTAAAAAATTCGCTATCAACTTTGCGGGTTTCAGTAAGATCATTTTTGATAAAATACCGGACGACATAACCAATAGCTGGGATAATGCAGATCTCTACGATCTCATTCAGCAGTTCAAAGAAAAATCAGGCATGCCCAATACCCTTTCGGCTGATAAACGTTTTGATACCCGGCTTTACCGAGACCTGACAGCAGAGCTACGGGAAATAAAAACTCCCGAAGAGCTGGAACTGCTTCGCAAGGCCGTTGAAATTTCCTGCCAGGGACAGAATGAAGTGATGAAGGCAGTTCATCCCAATATGTCTGAACTGGAGATACAGGGTCTGCATGAATATGTACATAAAAAATATGGGGCCGAAGGGGTTGGATATGGCTCTATCATCGGAGCCGGAGAAAATGGCTGTATCCTTCATTACATGGAAAACACGAAAACCAAAGTGGGCAACTCGATGTTGCTGATGGATGTTGGCGCCGAATACCATGGTTATACAGCAGATGTGACCCGTACTATCCCGGTTGATGGAAAATTTTCTGCCGAGGAACGCCAGATCTATCAATTGGTATATGATGCACAGGAAGCGGCCTTTAAAACTTTGCGCAACGGGTCTAAATGGGCAGATGCCACAACTGCTGCTCAGCAGGTGATTGCTGAAGGCTTGCTGCAACTGGGCATCATCAAAAGTAAAAATGAGGTACGTAAATATTTCCCCCATGGACTTGGCCACCATATCGGCATGGATGTGCATGACAGGGGCAATTATGATACGCTGAAAAAAGATATGGTTATAACTATTGAACCGGGTATTTATATCCCTTCGGGGAGTGATTGTGATAAGAAATGGTGGAGCATTGCAGTACGGATTGAAGACGACCTGCTTATTACTGAAGACGGGTATGAACTACTCTCCCGTTTTGCCCCCAGGAAAATCGAGGAAATTGAAAAAATGATCAAAGAGAAAAGTGCAGTGGATGACTTCATTTTACCGGCGCTGGAGTCAGGTAAAAAGAAAGGATTTTGAAAATAATTTAGTAAAAATGTAAGAAGGCTGCTCATGGGCAGCCTTCATTTTATAATTAGAATATCTGGTGTCGTCGTAGCCTTTGCACATTCGCAGGTGTAGTACTTGTTCCGGGAGGATCGAATATTTCAGTACGGATCAAACCAATTCCCCTTGCATAATAATATTTAACATAACCAAAAACAGAAGTGGCATCAACCCACGCAGGTCCTGCCTGCAGTTGAATGCGTTCCACCACTACGATTACATTCTGGTAATTAACACTACCGGTGGAGGTAGTTTGTGGTATAACTACATCTTTCTGCTCAATACTGTCTTTAAACCTGAATGTTATGGGTGTACCTCCAACTGCATTGGTCCATCCGGTGGAAGTCCAGGAATTACCGGCGGCAACATTATCCTTCAGGAATGTATATTCTACCCACTGAGGATTATCAAGACCTATAGCACCCAAATCAAAATATTCAAAATAATCACCTCCGCTTCGCCTGTAGTATCCGGATGAATCTAGTGCCGGGGGCGGAACGGTGCCATCATTCTCCATGAAAATATTGAATGTGCCAAAAGCAGTTGTATTAGTTGCTGCTATGGCAACCCTGTAAAGGGAATCTGTTGATGTGTTATCCCACTCATAACTCCAGTTGCTGTTGGCTGTCCTCGGGAAATAATCATTTGGCAACACATTCACAACAAACGTACAGGTGCTGGTACCGAAGGTAACCGTAAAGGTTTGCGGCCCCGCTGTGGTTGGCGTGCCGGTAGCCACCAGGTTGATATTTTGATTCGGACCTACACTCACTGTGCCTGTTCCGGAAAAACTGAACCCTGTCACTGTATTGGTAGTAATAGTATAAGAACCGGCCGTTGTTATGCTTACTTGAATCTGTACATTATTGGAAGCACCGGACAGAGCTGACCCAACTACATAAATACCGCTTACAATGGATGGGGTACAAGAGCCTGGTGCCCCGCCTAATGTGCCTACAGCAGGTCCAACAACAGTCACCGTGAAATTACAGGAGGCAAAAGGCGCTGCAAATGTTACTGTATTGGGTCCCGTCGTAGTAGGTGTTCCACTGCCAACCAGGTTAACGGTTTGTACGCCGGTTGCCGTAAAGACACCGGATTTGGTAAATGTCATTCCTCCCCCGCTGGCAGTAAGGGTGTAAGTACCAATTGTGGTCACATTCACCGTTACATCAACGGTATTGGAAGCTGCCAGGGCCACCCCATTGGAGTAAGTACCATTTACCACGGCACTGGCACAATTGGCCGGGGTACCGCCATTCACCAGGGTGAAAGCAGCCGGTCCGCCTGAACCCGCAGGTAAAACGGTAACCTGTATATCACAAACTGTACTGTCGAAAGTGATCACAAAATTGTTGACACCGGCTGCAAAAGGAGTACCATTGCTCCGGAGTGTAACACTATTGGAACCGGTGGTAGTAAAGATGCCCGTTCCCCGGAAAAAATAACCATTAACGGTATCGGAGCGGATATCATATGTACCTGTCTTAACAACGTTTACCGAAACGGTGATAGTATTGGTATCTGGGGAAAGTGGTTTAGCTGCCACATATACGCCATTGACCGTTTTCGGCAAACAATCACCATTCACATCGCTTTGCAGGCTGCCCTCAGCAGGACTATTGGTGCCTTCGAAACTTAATTCCTTCTGGCAACCAAAAACAAGGGCCAATCCGGCAGCCAGCAAAATGAGAAGATGTTTTTTCATAAAAGGAGAATTCATATTAACCACTAAAAGTAAGATTATTTTAGCTATCCGGGCCGCAAGTATTTCATTGAATTATTGCCATTATCTCATGATCAGCAAAAACCTACATTTGAAATAAATTTGCACTCAATGAAAAACGTTTTCCTCTTTGCTTTATTATCCCTTGTCATCAGTTGCCGCTCACAAACCGGAACACCCGACAAACTTAATGCCGAAGAATTTGAAAAAGGACTCAAAGTGGCCGGTGTTCAATTACTGGATGTTCGTACTGCCGGTGAATATTCTACAGGCCATCTCAAAAATGCACTGCAGGCCAGTTGGGTAAACCCTGAAGAGTTCATGGAAAGGGTGAAATATATTGATAAAGACAAACCGGTTTATGTTTACTGCCTGGTGGGCAGCCGCAGTGCCAATGCGGCCAACTGGCTAAGGGAAAATGGCTATAGTACTGTGAAAGAACTGCAAGGTGGCATCAATGCCTGGAAAAGGGCTGGTAAACCAGTGGATGGCGGAAACAATCAACAGCAAATGACCATTGTCGAGTACAATGCAATGATACCTGCCGATAAAACTGCACTTATTGATTTTGGCGCAGATTGGTGCCCGCCCTGCGTAAAAATGAAACCGGTGCTGGAGGAATTGGAAAAGAACACTGCCCTGCACTTTCAACTGATAAAAGTGGATGCTGGTGTGCATACTGATGTAATGAAAGCACTGAATATTGAACCTATTCCCGTCTTCATCATTTATAAAAACGGGAAAGAAGTATGGCGTAAACAAGGACTGGTAAGTAAAGAAGAACTCATAGCACAATTAAACTAAACTGCCACTACTTTATGAAAAAACACTTTGCCCTCATTTGCCTGATGCTGTTTGTCGCCTCCGCCAAACTTGGTGCACAGCCCTCAGTAGAAATATTGACTTCCGGCACCAACAGCAGCCTCCGTGGCCTCTCTGTAGTAAATGATAATGTGATCTGGGTAAGCGGCAGCAAAGGAACAGTAGGCCGTAGTTCAAATGGCGGTAAGACATGGAAATGGATAACAGTAAAAGGATTTGAAAATAAGGAATTCAGGGATATTGAAGCCTTTGATGCCACCACTGCCGTTATTATAGCTGTGGGTGAGCCGGCTTATATTTTAAAAACTATAGACGGCGGTGAAAACTGGAAAGTAGTGTATGAAAATAAAGAGAAAGGCATGTTTCTCGATGCCATGGAATTTTGGAATGAAAAGGCAGGTATAGTGATCGGCGACCCGATCAATGGACGGTTTTTTATCAGCCGGAGTTTTGATGGCGGCAACACCTGGCAGGACATTCCTTTTGATAAACGCCCCATCGCTGATAGCGGTGAAGCCTGCTTTGCAGCGAGTGGCACCAATATCCGGGTGCTCGATCGTGACGAAGCGGTATTTGTAAGCGGCGGCAAACGTTCAAGATTGTTTATGCGGGATAAAGCTATTCAGTTGCCCGTAATTCAGGGCAAAGAAACCACCGGTGCCAACTCTGTAGCTGTGTGGGATAAATTAAAATTGAAAGGCGGTAAAAGAATGATTGTGGTTGGTGGTGATTTTATGTCCGACTCATCCCGCCTTCAAAATTGCAGTTATACCCATGATGGTGGACTAACCTGGGAAACTCCCCGCACACCGCCGCATGGCTACCGTAGTTGTGTGGAATATTTCTCCAAAGCAGACCTTTTTGCCTGTGGATTGAACGGGGTTGATTATTCTGCTGATAGCGGAAAAAACTGGCAATGGATCAGTAAAGAAAGCTTTCATGTTGTAAGGGCTTCCAAATTAGGCGCTGCAATTTTTTTGGCCGGAGAAAAGGGAAAAATAGGGAAAATAAACTGGCGGTAAACAGTTAGAGGTTATTCAGCAGGTCCTTCACCCAGGGACGCTTCTTGTAATCTGCATCAAAGAAACGATATGTAACAGTTGATTCCTTGTCTATAATGTATACAGCAGGCACAGGAAGATACTTTCCATTAGCGCCATTGTTTTTCTCAATATCAATATTGGCATTGCGGTAACGGGTAATGGTATTTTCGGGCACTTCAAATTCCACATCATATGATTTCATAATCTTCAGCCCTTCGTCATATAATACAGGGTATTCAGCTTTTGTTTTTTCTACTGTTTTAGCAATATTCTCCTGTTTTTCCGGTGATACCGCTACAACCGTTGCCCCCTTATCTGAAATAAATTGAAGCGAATCTTGAATCCGGGATAATTCCCGGTTACAATAAGGGCACCATTGGCCACGGTAAAACACAAGCACTACTTTTCCTTTCTTTAGGAGGTCTTTCAGCCGCACATCATTTCCATTCTGGTCTTTTGCTTTAAAGTCAGGCGCCCTGGAACCTATAAATAATCCTTCCGGAGCTTCTTGTGCCAAAAGATGCAAGCCAATTAAAAGGGTAATTACCGTAAATATGTTTTTTTTCAGGTGCATATATGATGACTAAATTACAAACAGAAAGGATTCAGATGAGGTTTAAAAGGATGCATTAACAAAAGATTATTTTTAAATATTATATTTGCCGGATACTTAACTCTTTCATTAAAACTTTATTTCCTTATCAGTATGTCAAATTCACACGGCACCCGTTACTACTTAAATCTCATATTTAGTTTCTTTTTTATTTCCGGTTCCGTCTTTCTTCTTTTGGCCTTGTTGGTTTTAAAAGAAAACAAAGGTGATTGGTATATCTGGGGTGGTATAGCCTGTATCGGGTTATGTTCAGGGCTTTATTTACTTCTGTCTGCTGCTGTTCATAAAGTAAAATCTGATCTTATTAAAAAACAACGGGCAAAAGAAAGGTTTTTACCTGATCAGAACTAGTTCGTTTACCTTTTACACCGGTTGTTTGCTGAACATGAAATAAACAGCCCCCATCAAAAAAGCAAAACTCACAATATATCGCCACTGGAAAGGTTCTTTCATGATCCACACGGCAAAAACGCAGAATATGATAAGGGTAATGGCCTCCTGTATCATTTTCAATTGAAACAAACTAAACCCGTCACCCTTTCCAAAACGGTTGGCCGGTACCATCAGGCAGTATTCAAATAAAGCAATAAACCAACTGATCAATATCGCTTTCCACAAAGGCCATCCCTGGTGTTTTAGATGATAGTACCAGGCGAAGGTCATGAACACATTCGAGGCAAAAAGTAAAATGATCGTTCTCATATAATTTTATTTCAATTAAAAAGTCCGGGAAAACCCGGACTTACTATTATGGACTATTGTTTGTTGATTAATTCTGGTTCTGCTGAAGATTTCTGAAATCCACCGGTACCAGTTTACTTACACCTGGCTCCTGCATTGTCACCCCATATATCACATCCACCGTACTCATTGTCATTTTATTGTGCGTTACAATAATGAACTGTGAGTTATCACTAAACTGGCGGATCATATTGGTAAACTTGCCCACATTGGCATCATCCAGCGGTGCATCCACCTCATCCAAAATACAGAAAGGTGCCGGCTTGATCAGATAAATAGCAAACAACAATGCTGTGGCCGTTAAAGTCCTTTCTCCCCCGCTCAACTGTGTAAGCGAAGATGGACGTTTGCCTTTTGGTTTGGCTACGACATCAATTCCTGTTTCTGCAATATTCTCCGGGTTTTC
Source organism: Chitinophagaceae bacterium (assembly GCA_036275415.1). Classification (GTDB taxonomy): domain Bacteria; phylum Bacteroidota; class Bacteroidia; order Chitinophagales; family Chitinophagaceae; genus JJ008. The sequence goes on from DASUDW010000212.1 coordinate 7,480, forward strand.
CAGCACCAGGTCGGCCTGGTCATCTTCAGTAAAGAGTGTTTTAAACACTTTCTGGAAATTATCCCTTACCAGGTGGAAGGTATCGAGGAACTTCTGGTTGGCCGTGGCCTCCACCTCTTCAATGGTCTTCAGCAAACTGTCTTTGGCATTTACCAGGTCAGTTTTTTGCTCCACAATAAAATCGTAGCGCTTTTTCATCTCGGTAAAGGCTTCAATAGCGGTGGGGTTCACTTCTCCAAGGTTTTCCAATCGCTTCTTCATCCTGTCAGCCTTCTCCTGCAATTCTTCCACGGGCACCTCGCCTGTCCTTGCCTCACCAAGAATGGATTCCAGTTCGATCCGAAACTCTACGTTCATCCGTTCTTTCATACCGGCCAGTTGCAGCTTCAGTTCATTTAGTTTATCCTTAATGGCGGCCAGCATATGTTCAACCTGCTCTTTGTCTTTTACTTTATGACGTATCTCACTTTCTTTTTCACTCAGCTGGTTGCGGAAATTATAATAGGCCTGGTCTGCTTCATTCAATCGCTGTTCTTCATCTTCCTTGTTTTTCATCAATTGCAGCAGGCTTTCTTCAATATCTTTCAGGGATTGGGCCGACTGTTCAATGCTGGAGGAAGTTTCAGCCAATTGTGTTGTATTATTTTCAATTTGCTGGCGAAGGTCGTTCAACTGGTTGGTTTTAAATTCCAGTTCCTGTTTCAGCGCTGCTATCTTGCTCTGCTGACGGGTTACCTGCAGGTTAAATTCATTATATTGACGGATAGCTTCATTGTAAGCAGTTTCTGTTACTTTAAAAGTCTCTTCCGCTTCCGACAACTTGGCTGCATTCGACTGTAACAACTCATTGTATTCACCTAGTTGGTTCCTCACCCCTTCTACAGAACTCAAAGCCTGCTGCACCTGCAGGGACAATTCTTCCATGCGGTGCTGGCTATTGGTCTGTAAAGAGTGCAGGTTCTCCAGTTTATTGTGCAACGAGAATACTTCATTCGTCAGTTGCTGAATTTCTCTTTCCGTTTCCCGGATGGCATTCTCCCGAAGATCTTCATTGAAGGCAATCACTTCATTATGTCTTGCCTGAATGTCTGTACGAAGGGCTTCCACTATTACATCCTGTGCTGCAATCTCTTCTTCCAGTTTTTCCAGGTTCTTTACCCGGCCTATCTTCTTTCCTTCTATTAATCCAACGCTACCCCCCGTTAAGGTATATTTTCCTTTTACATATTTGCCATGCTTTTCGATCACCACAAAACCATTGCTGTTTTGCAGCGCATCTTCGTTGTCGGCAATAAATACTTTACCCAGTAAATGTTCAGCCAACTTGCGATATTGCGGCTCTACTTCCACAACCGATAAGGCCGGGATAGCTCCTTCCAGCCGGTGTGCTCCGCCTTCAAAGGGTTCCATGGCGCCTGATGAATCCTGATTCTCTATTTTATCCAGCAAAAAGAAATTCGCCTTGCCTTTTTTGTTGGCATCCAGCAGGTGCACTGCCTGCAAACCTTCCTGCAGGTTGTTAACGACATAGTAACTGAGGTAAGGTTCCAGCACATTTTCCAGGGCTGTGCGGTACTCTTCTTTTACATACAATACGTCGGAAAGTATGGGGGACTGATGGTTCCACTCATTATTATTGTGCAGGAACTTCACTGAATCAGGGTAACCTTCCATGGAGTCGATCATGCTTTTCAGCAGATCATGTTCGTTCTTTTTGGCATCCAGTTTCCTGGTTTCTTCTGCCAGGTTATTGCGAAGACCATCTAATACAGATTGGGTTTGCAGTATCTGTTCTTTGGTATTTTCCTGGTGCTGCTGCAATTGCTCCAGGTCCACTTTTTTGATACCAAGCTCTTTTTCCTTCAGTATCCTTTCCTGGTCCAGGTGGTGCCGCTGGTCCTCCCGATGTTTACGTTCTTCCTCTATCTGGTGAATGATGCGCTGGAGATTTTGTACAGAACTGTCAGCTACAGCCACTTTCTTTTCTGCATCAAACTGGTTGCGCTGCACTTGCTGGTACTCACTACGCAACTGATCGAGGTGGCGGCGTTTTTCATCCAGCACATTTCTGCGTGCATCCGACTCCTGGCGCAATTGTTCTAACTGCTCATTAAAACCTGTAAGGATTTTATCCTCTTCCTCCACCTGCAGTTGTGTAAAAGCAATACTTTCATCAATGCCTTTTAATTGACCTTCTGCTTTTTGCAGGAAACCGGAGAGGTTATCCTCTTTTTCTTTCAGGTGTTCCAGTCTTTGTGCGGAAAGGTTCTTTTCATTCTCTTTGGTTCTTACCTGCTGCACCATTTCATTAAAAGCATGCTGCATAGCCTGCAACTGCCTTTCCTTTTCAATAAATGCTACTTTTTCCTGTTCCAGCGCCGCTTCATCATGGGCTATTTCTGCTTCCAGTTTTATTCTTTTATCGGTTTCAATATCCTGTTGCTCGTTCAGCTCTTTGTAGGACAAATTGAAACCTTCCAGGGAAGCCTTGGCCAGTTCAATGCTTATTTCACGATATTCCTTTTTGATCTCATGGTATTTCTCTGCCTTTTTTGCCTGGCTTTCCAATGCTTTCAATTGGTTGTTGATTTCGAAAAGCAGGTCTTCAATACGGGCCAGGTCCTGTTCGGTGGCATCGAGTTTCAGTTTCGCTTCTTTCTTGCGGGTTTTATAAATGGATATTCCGGCCGCCTGTTCCAGCATTCGCCGGCGGCTGTTGTCTTTGTCTTTGATCAGGTCGTCCACCATATCAAGGGCAATAATGGCATAACTGTCGGTACTTACCCCGGTATCCATGAAAAGGTTCTGTATATCCTTAAGGCGGCACTGCACATCGTTCAGGCGGTATTCGCTTTCCCCGCTTTTGTAGAACTTACGGGTAATAGTGACAGTACTGAATTCAGTAGGCAGCAGGTTCTTGGTATTTTCGAAAGTAAGGCTCACCTCGGCTAAACCGGAAGCACTGCGGGTTTTGGAGCCATTGAATACAAGGCTGTCCAGGTTTTCGCTGCGGAGCTGGCTTATCTTTTGCTCACCGATCACCCAGCGGATACTGTCCACAATGTTGGATTTACCACAACCATTCGGACCAACAATGCCGGTTATATTGTCGTCGAAATTGACGATTGTCTTATCTGCAAAACTTTTGAATCCTTTGATTTCTAAGCTCTTTAATCTCACTGTTTTCAGTTTTAGGTCAGGCGGCGAATATAAGGCAAAGGACAGGAAAATCACTTCCGGCTACAGGTCAGTTATTCACAGACTGGTGGAGAATTTGGGGAGAAATTCTGAGGATCCTGCAAAGTATCTCTTTAGCCGATTTAAAAGCGGAAAAACTTGGTTTGATCAAAAAAAGTCCAGTGGTATTTTTCAAGTTTTCAAAACCGGATAGTAGGTAAACATCAGCTGACATAAATCAGCTACTACTTTATCACAAGTCATTGTTTTTCCCGCTGATTGCGTCTGAAACTTTAAGAGACATAGTATTCCTGTAAATCAATTAAAACCGCTTTTTGTTTTATTTAAAAAAAATACAACCTGCCGATCCGGCCTTTGCTAAACTGGCCGGAAGCAATAAACATAGAAGCGACCAGTTGGTGCTGCAAGCCGGTGATTCCCTTAAAGCACCGCCTGTCGTTGACTGGAAAACTGCTACTGACATTAATCCTTCATTTGGCGATACTTCAACTCGCAGCCTTCAACCTTTGTTATTGATAAATTCATTCGGAAATGCAAAAGTTGCCGGATCAATTTTAAAGGCAGCCCCAGTTGAAAAGAAGAAAAACCGTCAGTAACGATTCCATTTTAAAAAACCACAGTTCCCTAATGGAATTTACAGCAATAATAAACCAAAGTGTGTAACGGATCACCATTGAATCGATTCAATTGTTTAATTCTAAAAACCAGAAATTATGAAACCTAAACTTATCATAGCCTGGTTGGTTGCACTACTCCTGATCAGTCCTGCCGGATTCTCACAAGGCAATCCGCAAAATGACGGGCAAAAAGGAAAAAAATCTCAACAGGATAAAGACAACGACGCAAAAAAACTGAACGGACAAGGACAACAGGAATTTGCGAAAGCCAATGCAGACTTTAAAAAAGTAAATAATCCGAGTTTTGACATTTCTGCCAACAATGAGGTTAATAATGTCGCTGATAAGAAGAACCTTCATGGTATCAGCGGGGCGCCCAATGATGCAGATGCAGATAAACAGGATAATGAGAATAAAAAGAATGAAAAACAAATCAGCGACAAGCTGAAAGCAGAAAAAAATATTGCTGGAGCCAGCCTTGATGCAGGTGGCAAAGGTGGCGGTAAACAACCTTCAGCTTCAACTACAGGTGTTGGTGCTGCATGGACAGATGGCAGCTTCTGGGCCACCTATATGGCAGTTCCCACCAGGAATCAGGGAGGATGCGGCAGCTGCTGGGCATTTGCAGCCTGCGGTGCTTTTGAACACACTTATAAGTACATGTTCGGAGCCACACTTGATCTTTCCGAGCAGGATGTTGTGGCATGCGGAATGAGTTCCTGCGGCACAACCGATGCGGGCAGTTGCGGTGGCGGATGGTCAGACAGGGCATTGAGCTGGATGACCTGCCGTGGTGTAGCCAGTGAAGCAGCTTACAACTATACTGCTACCAGCGGACCTTGTTATTCCAAACCTGTTTATAAGAAAGCTTATACCTGGGGAAGGGTACCTTATTACGATGGCACATACCGTAAAGAGTGGATCAAATATTACCTGACCATTTATGGCGCTGTTACAACTTATATGAGAGCCGGCTTGAGCACTTTCTACAGTTATGCAGGTGGTGTTTACAATGGCTATCCGAACCAGGGTGGCTGGGGCAATATCGACCATGCTGTAACTATTGTAGGCTGGAGCGAATCCCTGCAGGCCTGGCTGATCAAAAATTCATGGGGCCCAACCTGGGGATTTAACGGTTATGCCTGGGTAGGCTACAATCAATGCAATATCGGGTATTATTGCTATTTCGTATATCCTAATCAATGATATGTGTAAATAAAATAATCCTGAATAAAATGTATATGATGAAAAGCAAAAGTTTGAAATGGTTTGGTGTTTTCTGTATTTATTGTTTGATAATGGCTTGTAATGTTAACAGCGGAAAGTCCGGTGTACAGCAAACACCTGCGGCAGATACCGCAAAGATTGACGGATGCAAGGACGCTGTACGGGTAAAACTGGGAGACATTCTTGAACTTAAATTGAATGCAATACCCGGAAGCGGCTACCAGTGGCTACTGAAAGATTCAGCAAAACTGTTGCAACTACTGGATGCAGACAGCCTGAAGTTTTCAAGGCCCGATGTTGAAAATCCAGCTCCGGGTAGACCGGGTTTCCAGTTTCTTCACTTTAAAGCAATAAAAAAAGGTAACGAAGTACTGAACCTGGAGTATAAAAGAACCTGGGAAAAGGACATCGAAGACCAATGCAGGATCAACGTTGAGGTCTATTAACAGCTATATGCCGGGTAATGAAAGCAGATCTCATCAATAAAAACCGTTGAATACTACCAACCAGTATATTGAATGAAAAAGCGGGGGTTACAGGCCCCCGCTTTTTTTGGATGAACATCTAATTTACTTAATATACTTAGAACAAAAGCAACAAAACGACATTCCTTTTTGTCAAATAAATATGAAAATTATTCAACTGCTGCTTGGCCTAATGATATTTTTCCTCTCCGGGTGCTGGGGGTGGCAAAGAAAACCGGTAAGACCTGTTCAATTAATAAAAGTTTGGGGGTATAAACCTGTTTTTACTACCGATACGGCTATGCTAAGGGTACAATCAGAGCCGCCAAGATCCATGAAAAACCCTGGAAAAATTTATGTTCGGGGAAACCTTCTCTTTCAGAACGATATCGGCTATGGTATCCACATTATTGACAACAGCATACCCTCCCAGGCAAGAGCTATTGGATTTATTAAAGTAAATGGCAGCTCTGAAATTTCTATTACAGGAAATTTCATGTATGTAAATTCATTTAACACCCTTGTTGTATTAAATGTAGCCGACTGGCAAAACGTTACAGTTGTTAAACGGATACCTGATGCTTTTCAGCAGGGATTATCAGCCGGTAATTACCAGCACTATTATATTCCCCCTCCTGAACATGGGGTGTATTACGATTGCAGTATGACAGGCTACCAACCGGGCATGCTGCAAAGCGGCTGGGTCAGGGATTCGGTTTACAACATGTGTTATTATAAATAATTTTAAGCAAGATGAAACTGCTCTATACAATCAAGTTGTTTTTCTTCCTTTTATTCATGGTAGCAGCTTGTTCCAAAGAAGGAGGAACAGATAATGCTGCCGCTAATAGCGGCACCGGAACAGGCGGCTCATTGGCAAGGTTTACCATTGCGGCCAACCATCTTTATATTGCCGATTATGCTACCATCGGTGTATATGACATCAGTACACCCAATAACCCGGTCAAAAAAACTGATGTCCAGGTGGGCTTTGGCGTGGAAACGATCTATCCCTACCAGGATAAATTGTTTATAGGCGCTGCTACTGGTATGTTTATTTATTCGATAGCCAACCCTTCCCTCCCGGTAAAGCTGGGTGAAGCCCGGCATGTAAGGAGTTGCGATCCTGTGGTGGCCAATGGAACTACGGCTTATGTTACACTACGGGGAGGTTCCCCCTGCGGACCAGCAGAAGATGGTTTATATATTTATGACATCAGCAATATAATGTCGCCTGTTCTTAAAAAACTTTTCCCCCTGTCAACGCCGGCAGGTTTAGGCGTAAAAGATTCCGTTGCTTACGTATGCAGGGGAAACAGCGGTCTGTCGCTGGTGAATGTAAAGGACATTTCTTCTCCTGCCCTGATCAATACATTACAGGAAGGAGTATTCAATGATGTGATTGTGTACGGAAATCTGTTGATTTGTTATGTAAGTACAGGTATATTTTTATATGACATTAGCAATCCTGCCATTGCTGTAAGAGTGGGAACAATCAGTTATTGATTTGGTCTTAATATCGAATACCTAACCAATAAATTGCTTTAACACTATTTGGCTTTCTAAAAAAAGATTTAATTATTATTTATTGGTTAATACATAGTTGTAAGCAGAAGTCCCATCTACAGTAATGGACTGCTGTAGTAAACCACCAAAACGTTTAGTCCCGATAACACGACCATATGTATTGTATTGGGGCTCATCCCAATAGAACCATAGAAAGAGATAATAACTACCTTTTGGCACCTTGTAAAATTCAAATTTACCCTCTGAACTGGAAGTAGTATAGGTATTATATTTTTTTACCCGATCATCCCAATCTGTCATGTTCCTGTTACCCAGTACATAAATATCGAACCACTCTTTTGTATATGACGTAACCCTAAAAAGGTAAACACTGGTACCGACTGCCTTGCGAACCTGTGCCCATGTACTTACAAAAAAGGCCTCCCCTTTTATGATGCTATTACCTGCATCGATCATTGGAAGTGTATCATACTCAGCAACCGGAAAAGGCATCCTTTCAACTGGTTTTTTTCTTTTTTGTGCATCTGCTTCGATTAGGGAAAAGAGCATAGTTATACACATAATCAAACGTTTCATACCAGAGATTTTGAATAATAAACATAACTTATGCGAGAGTTATCAATAATGATGCGAATCAGTTCAAGATTTGATTTTTGATTGCAAAGGCAGTACTAAATCGATTTATTTTTACCTTTTTCGCCGGGATTACAATAAGCTTACTGATCAGCTGCTTTTACTACAAAGTATCAGTTGTTTACATTTGATTATTAATGTAGCAAGAATTTCGTAGCCTTGCTTTGCTGCCTTAGCATGCAAGCCGGAGTAAAGACCAGAAAATCTGCTCATAACATCACTAGCGAATTACATCTACATAACCGGAAATAATATTTCTGCCGTTTTTAGGATTGACAATGTAATAATAAGTACCCACCGGCACATCCTTGCCGTTCACTTTTCCATCCCAGGGAATTCCGTAACCTTCTGAGTGAAAAATGTGCTGACCATAGCGGTTGTAGATATCGACGGTACAGCCCGGATAGCTTTCCAAATAACCAATTATCCATCGGTCATGCACCCCATCACCATTAGGACTGAAAATATTCGGAATCAACGGGTACTTCAAAACTTTAATAAATACAGATGATGTATCACTGCAATTGCCTCTCGCTGTTACCTTCAGAATATAGCGGATGTCATCCACCCCCTGAACAACGGGTTTCAGCACGGTATTACTGCTGATAAAATACAGGTTAGGCATCCATAGGTAACTCAGGTCGTTTCCACTGGCAGTTGCATCAAGTGTTATCTGCCCGCCTTCCAGTACAAACCTGTCTGGTCCTGCATCCACTAACGGGTAAGGATGAACTGTTACCGTTACATTGTCGGTAGTACTTCTGCAACCATAGCTGTTAACAATGTATAATTTCACATTGTAAGAACCGGCAGCGGCATAAGTGTAAGGAAAAGATCTTACTGACCTTGTATTACCG
>DASUDW010000213.1:0-3429 GCA_036275415.1 Chitinophagaceae bacterium
CACTGCGCTGGCCGGTGAAGTGGGTGAACTCTGCAACATGATCAAGAAACTGCAACGGGTGGAAAAAGGCGGGGCCGATGGCGGCAGCAGCTATACCGCCAAAGACATCACCAAAGAAATGCTGAAAGAAGAGATCGGCGGCATTGCGATCTATCTTGACCTGCTGGCTTCCCTGCTGGATATTGACCTGGAAGAGGCCATCATAGACACCTTCAATACAAAGTCGGCAAAAATGAATTTCCCGCAAGTAATTATAACGAAGTAAGCAAAAGCTACTAGCCTTTTTGATATAGGATTTTTTTATTTACTTTACACTGGAAAATCCTATTTACAGAAAGACCGGCAAAGGCTCATAACTACTATTCTTTATTCCGAAAGGGTTAATTCAGCAGGCTGGAATTGATATCTTATAGTCAGCAGGTAATTTCTGTGAATTATTGTTGTGCAATACCATGAACTGAATCAACTATTCAATACTATCAAAAAAACCGAATGAAAAAAATCCTGATCCTCCCGTTAGTACTGCTGGCACTGAGTGTCTCGTCTCAGGAAAACCTGTTTACCCTTCCGCAGGGGCAAAAGAGCAGGGCCACGTCATCAGAAAAATGCGGCTTTGCCATTGTAATGGAAAATGCAAAGGCCCTTGGCTTTAATGAGACTCAATTCGAAAACTGGATAGCGCAAAAGATTGCCGAACGCCGTAACCAGTTGCAGCCGGATGGCCCCCCCGCCACTATTTACACCGTTCCTATTGTGTTTCATATTTTATACGATGGAAATACAGAAAGCACAATTGGTACAGGCAATAATATCCTCGCATCAAAAGTATACTCACAAATAGAACAGCTTAATAAAGATTTTGCTGACCTGTCAGGCTCTTTATATGCAGTGTCCGAACATATGGGAGTGCAATTTGCACCGGCAAGAACAAACCCCTCTAATGGTTACATGTGTGAAGGCGGCATCAACCGCATCAACTGGCGGGCACAGGGCTGGACAGACCCGGCCAGCTTTACCTCTCCGAATACCCTGATTAATTATTTTGATGCTACCATAAAACCGGCTTCCATCTGGAATCCAAACGACTATGTGAATGTATGGCTGGCCAATATGAGCGGCTCCGGTTTATTAGGCTATGCTACTTTTCCAGGCAACAGTACATTGGCGGGACTTGATAATGCAGAAACCAACACCACAGCAGGAGTGGTTGTCATTACAAGCTCGGCAGGTAGTGTAACAGATCCGGGCACCTTTACCAATTATGCATTAGGCCGCACTCTTACTCATGAGCTGGGCCACTACTTCGGTCTGCGCCATATTTGGGGTGATGGTAACTGCGCCACCGATTATTGCGCAGACACCCCTCCTCAAAACACCAATACTACGGGCTGCCCCGCCCCCGGCACTCTCAATGGCTGTACACCTTCTGTTCCCAAGATGTTTGAAAACTATATGGATTACAGTTATGATGCCTGCCTCAACACCTTTACCCTGAACCAAAGCGAACGCTGCCAGATAGTGATGGCTAACAGCCCCAGGAGGTTTCAGCTGATCTCATCTACAAAAGCCGCAAGTCCCAATCCCAACCGGATTTATGTAAAAACAGTTAACTCTTCTGTAAGTGAGGCTTCAGTAATGGGTACCTGTCCGAAATACACAGATTATACTATTACTATTGGTGTGGAAAGCAATGCTACCGGTGCTGCCACTCTTTCATTGACAAAAGCAGGCTCAGCATCTGATGGGGTCGACTACAACATTACTCCTGCCTCTGTATCTTATACCAACGGAGATGCAACAGATAAAACCTTTACCATCAGGATTTTTGATGATGCTATTGTGGAGAGTCCGGAAACCATTAACCTCGACTTCAGCATCAGCGGAACAGGTGTGACAACAGTGCCCGCCTGCGGCGCTACCGCATTCACTATAACTATTACGGATAATGACTTTACACAAACGATCAATAATACTACTACTACGGTTACACTGATGAATGAGGGATTTGCTTCAGCGGCACTGCCGGCAGGCTGGACAACCGTTGATGCCGGGGCCAGTGCCAATAATAACTGGACCGTTGCCAACGCCGGCACTTATGGCTTCACCGGCAACAGGGCCTATATTAACCAGGGTACAGGAGGAAATCCACCGACAAATTCATACGCAGCAAATACCCCCGCCGATGCAAGATTATACTCTGCTACTATCAATGCAGTAGGCCTCAAAGACCTGGTATTATCTTTCAGCTACGTATGTAACGGAGAGATTTTTAACGGCACTTATTATGATTATGGCCTTGTTTACTATTCAACCAACGGAACCAGCTATTCCGTTTTAAGAGACGGATCAAATAATCCTATCGTATTCCAGGGGGTTACTACCCGTACTACAATCAACATCAACCTGCCGGCAGCAGCCAACGGGGCAGCCACCCTTAAATTCATGTTCAGATGGATCAATGATAATACAGTGAACAATCAACCACCGTTTGCGGTGGATGATATTGTCGTAACCGGTAAATCCACCACGGTGGAATCACAGCTGAATAATACAGCTACGGAAAGTATCACTTCCACCTCCGGTACCAATATCCTGTATTCTGCCGATGGTGAGATCATTGCTGCTATTAGTAACCCCGGCGTTTCATTGGGCTGTGTTGCCGCCACTGTATCACAAGCCGGCAATGGCTCTTCCACACTCACCACCTCTACCGGCAGCTTCCAGCGAAGCAATAAAGTAATTACCCTGGTACCCGCTGTTGCCAATACCACGGCCTCTTATACCGCTACATTCTACTTTACCACAGCCGAAGTGGCCGCATGGCCCAATGCCACTACCCTCAAACTGATGAAAGTGAAAGACGGGGTGAACCTGGGCAGTGTTATCTCATCTGCCAACGCCACCATTGTAACGCCAACCGTTAATGATCTGCGGGCTACTAACGGGTATATTACGTATACCGCCAGCTTTACCGGCGGATTCTCCCAGTTCATGCTGGTCTCTTCCAATGCCACCTTGCCGGTAAGCTATATCAGTTTTACCGCTACGGCATTGGATAAGTCTATTGCCCTCAACTGGCAGGTGGCTACCGAACTCAATAACCTCGGGTTTGAAGTGGAACGCAGCACCAACGGTACCGATTTTGAGCAGATAGGTTGGGTAAACGGCCGCGGCACGGCTATTGGTCAGGGCAGCTATTCTTTCAATGATAATTATGTGGTGCCGGGCGTTTATTATTACTATCGCCTCAGGCAAAAAGATATTGATGGCAAAGAAAACCTTTCTGTCATACGCAGGGCTATCATCACGGGCAGCCGTATGCAGGTATTGATTTCGCCTAATCCGGCCAGTGAGTCTTTCAGGATTTTTGTACCGGGATGGGATGGTATGGCCGGCCTCAGCCTCTATGATGCCAACGGAAGGCTTGTA
>DASUDW010000214.1:0-2404 GCA_036275415.1 Chitinophagaceae bacterium
TGTAAAAATGCTGGACGGCAGCGGTAAATTTTTAAAAGAATCCAAAAGGTCTTTCCCTTCACCACTTACCTCTTTATATAAGTTGTTTGGCCTGGCTAAATTATTTCCCCGCTCCCGGACATTTGCCCGTTATCACCTCGGCCACCTGGATGAAAACAAAAACAACGAAGTAGATGTACTGGCAGGTGCTTTCATGATGATCCGGAGAGAAGTGCTGGAAAAGGTAGGCAGCTTTGATGAGACCTTTTTCATGTACGGGGAAGACATTGATCTCAGTTACCGAATACAGCAGGCGGGGTATAAGAACTATTATTTTGCCGGCACCAGTATCATACATTTTAAAGGAGAGAGTACCCGTAAAGGCAGCATGAATTATGTGCGGATGTTTTACAGGGCTATGAGTGTTTTTGTAAAAAAACATTATGGAGGCAGCCGGGCCGGAGTATTCAATTTCCTTATTCAAACGGCCATCTGGTTCAGGGCCCTGCTTACAGCAATGGGCACATTTATCCGTCGTGCCGGGCTTCCACTGATTGATGCAGGTCTCATCCTGCTCTCATTCTGGCTGATGAAAAATGTGTGGAATGAATATGTAAGAACAGATATACGTTATGAAAACAAATTATTATGGATCGCTTTTCCCGCATTCACCATTTTTTATCTCATATCAGCTTACTATGCCGGCCTGTACGACCGGTGGTATAAACGTTCAGAACTGGTCAGGTCCACATTGATAGCAACATTGGTTTTATTAGCGGCCTATGCGTTATTGCCAGAGCATTACCGGTTTTCAAGGGCTATTATTTTATTTGGCGCCTTGCTGGCATTTGCATTGATCAGCCTCCTTCGATGGTTGCTGGTAAAGACAGAAGTATTGAACAGTGATAAGGAAAAAGAAGACCGCTACACTACTGTCATTGCCGGAACCGCCGATGAATACCGACAAACAATGGAACTGCTGCAGGCCGCAGGTTTGCAACAAAGAATATTGGGCCGGGTGGATCCTGCCGGAAGCGATGCCAATTCACTTGGTTCCGTTAATAAACTTACCCAACTAACGTCAACAGTTCCTTTTCGGGAAATCATTTTTTGCGAAGGAAAATTATCGTTTGCTGATATTATTAAAAATATGCAGCAGCTTCCCCGCGGAACGATCGCCAAAATACATGCAGAGGGCAGCCACAGTATTGTGGGCAGTTGCTCGAGTAACACAGCAGGGGAAACCGTAACCAAAGAAAACGGTTTTAAACTGGCAGATCCTTATAACAGGAGATTGAAGAGGCTGATTGATACGAGCCTGGCATTACTGGCTCTCATCACCTTTCCTGTTCATCTTTTTTTGGTTAAAAAACCGGGATCTTTTTTGGCCAATTGTTTTACAGTATTGTTGGCACAAAAAACATGGGTAGGTTATGCAACACCGGATAAAAGCCTGCCGCCGTTAAAGCCATCAGTGCTGGCCTCCAATGGCATCCCGGCTACAACCACTCAGCAACTCCCAAAAGAAAGCCTTCAAATGATGGACTATTGGTATGCACGGGACTATGAGCCGGCCACAGACCTTAAAATCATCCGGAAAATGTACCGGAAACTGGGCGGGGAATAACTTGGGCGATCAGCGTACAGCAATACTCCATTTCATATATTCGTAACTTTAGATACCAACCAACCACAGCGCAGAATGGCTACCATTATCGATATAAAATTACCCAGGGCCCTGGCGGCAGCTTTAAGAATTCCGCCCAATGACCCGAGAAGACAGCAGATAAGGGTATTAAAAAAATTGTTGAAGAAGGCAAGGTTTACAGAGTTTGGACAGCAGTACCGCTTTGATGAAGCATTATTGAGCAAACATCCGGGAAGAAAATTTCAGGAACTGGTACCGGTACATGATTATAATAAGATCTATGAAGAATGGTGGAAAAAAACACTGGACGGCGTGCCGGATGTGGCCTGGCCCGGAAAGATCAAGTATTATGCACTGAGCTCAGGTACATCTGAAGCGGCCAGCAAATACATTCCGGTAACAAGGGATATGCTGCGCAGCAATACCATCAATTATTTAAAGCAGCTTTTCAGCCTGATGCGCTATGAAGAAGCCAATAAGAAAGCAATGACAAAAGGCTTTTTGATGATTGGTGGCGCTACCGATCTTAAAAAAGGAAAAGCAGGCTGGTATGCCGGCGACCTGAGCGGTATCCTGGCCAGGAAAAGACCTTTTTGGTTTCAGAGCTTCTACAAACCCGGGGGTCGCATTGCAGCTATGTCCGACTGGAACCAGAAACTGCATGAAATTGTAGAACATGCCAAAGAATGGGATATTGGTTATATAGTCGGCGTTCCTGCATGGTGCCAGATGTGTATGGAAATGGTGATCGAACATTATAAAGTAAAAACCATCCAT
>DASUDW010000215.1:0-3180 GCA_036275415.1 Chitinophagaceae bacterium
ATGTCCATCCAGTACATCAGCCTTCCGCCCATCAGGTTGCCGAAGATATTGGTATCATTAGGCAGCACCAATTCTGTCATAATGGTGAGACTGTCGGCGGCTTTACGTGGTTCCATACTCATGATTTGCGCAAAGATAAGCTGTGCGGGATAGCAATATCAGGCTCTTTGCAGTACAAATTCTTTGGCATAATATTTCTTCAACTGCTGTTCACATCTTTTCCAATAACTGAAAAAAGAAGGGAAGAGGCCTTTTACTTCCGGGAATAACCAGTCCCGTTCATCTTTAATGCCGGGATAATGGCTGAATGCCGTATGTTCTTTGGCATAAACTGCCGGTACATCCCTGAGCCCCGGTATCTCGTTTATTTCACCGGTAAATACCTGGATGCCTTCAATATTTTCTGCTAATGAAAGTATGAATCGGATGACTTTGTCACTCACGGGAAATTGCCGGAAGTGGGAAGGCTCAAGCAGTAATATCCTGTTAGCTTTAATTTCTTTCCTCCATTCCGGATCAAGGTTATAAGAATTATAGATGAGCAGCGGAAGGTCATTGTTTAATACCGGTGTTTGCGTTTGCGGCAAATTGGTATTCAGGTCTGCCATTGTATAGGTTGCTAATTTTTCCGGTACAGCGGATACCGGGAGTTCCTCATAAGATTTGTCGAGAAATGTTCCCTGTTGTTGGCTGCCGGTATATTTGTTGATGTTTTCCTGGTTGGCAAAGTATTGTTTGCCGGAAAAACTTCCTGCCACCCATTGCCAGCTGCAGGTATTGCTGGCAATATCGCCATCGAGAAGATGATAGTACATCCAGCGGGATGGGGCGTCCCAATAGGAACGGGCAATATTACATGTCAAACTTGCTACATACATACGAAGGTGGTTATGCATATAGCCTGTTTCGTACAGAGTACTAATACCTTCATCAACAGTTTTAATACCTGTTGATGCTTCGAGAATGGCAGCAGGGATTTTTCGGTTGGTAATTCCAGTGTGAATATTCCGGATGTCTTCAAAAATATCATCCTCTATGTTTTGCCAAACCCTTTGAAAATATTCCCGCCAGGCCAGTTCCTGGATTAATTTATGGGATTGTTCGATAGTATACCCTTTAGCCAATACTGTTTGTAATACCTGCCGGGTAGAAATGACACCTCTTGAAATATACGGCGACAAATATGTTACTGCCCCATCCACATAATTCCGTGACCGGGCATAGGCAATGGGATCAAGGTTTTCGATACGGGCTATAACCTGGTTGTACTTTGTAGGAAAACATTGTTGCTGCATGGATTTATAACAATCTCCCGGCTTATTGGTTGTATAGTAACGGCTGGTAAAAAATGTTTTATCATTAAATGGAAAAAAGGGAATTCTTTTTAACAAAAGCGGAAGTGGACCGCATCATCGAAATGGCCTGGGAGGACCGGACACCTTTTGAAGCTATTCAACTGCAATTTGGTCTGCGGGAAAGTGATGTAATTAAACTGATGCGGCGAAACATGCAAGAAAAAAGTTTTGACAGGTGGCGGAAAAGAATGTCAGGAAGGGTTACCAAACACCAGCAGTTAAGGCCGGGGGAGATCAGCCGGTTCAGGTCCCGGATGCAGCGTACTATTACAGGTAATAAAATCAGCAAACGTTAACTCGCATGCCTTTTATTCATCCTGCATTTGTCACTGCAATATTTTACTTCTTCCCACACTTTGTCCCATTTTTTCCGCCATTTAAATGGCCGCCGGCAAACAGGGCAGATCTTTTCCGGTAAATGTTCTTTTTTTACAGGGAAATTTGTTTTTAGGTTTTTCATTGATCAAGGTTATTGAGAAAGGTTTCGGCATTTTGCAAATGAGCATTTCTTTTTGCCTCAGGCATTTTATCGAATGTTTTCACCAGCATACCCATCCTTGGATTTTTCATGAAAAAGCTGCGATGAACATGCATAAATCGCCAGAATAATCCGTCCCATATTTCCTGCCAGCTTCCTTTTTCCCAGTCTCCCATTTTCATCAGGTAATTGCTGCCGCTGATATAAGGTTTGGTGGTCATCAGCCCACCATCAGCAAACTGCGTCATTCCGTATACATTGGGTACCATTACCCAGTCATAGCTGTCAATGTACATTTCCATGAACCATTGATACACTTCATCCGGGGAGAATTCACAGAGCAGCATGAAGTTCCCCAGTACCATCAGCCTTTCGATATGATGCGAGTAGCCGGTTTTTACTATTTTTTTTATGACTATATCTACAGGATGAATGCCTGTATTACCTACCCAAAAAGTCGGGGGTATTTTCCTGTTAAAGCCCCAATAATTGGTGGTGCGTTGCCGGCTGCCTTCTCTATCGTAAACAATTTGTATAAACTCCCGCCAGCCTGTTATTTGCCTGATAAGCCCTTCTAACGAGTTAAGAGGTACCTGGTAAGTTGTAGCCGCCTCCAATGCCTTATCGATAATTTGTTGCGGATTAAGCAGTCCTATGTTCAGCATCGGTGTTAGTACTGAATGGTAAAGAAAATGTTCCTCTTTGACCATGGCATCTTCATAAGGGCCAAATTTTGCAAAACGGGTTTTCAAAAAGTCATCCAGCCATTTTTCTGCATCGGTGTATGTAACGGGATAGTTGAACTCATTGGTTATTCCATAGTTGCGGGGAAAATGAGTTTCTACATACTTCTTTGCTTCTTTCACGAAAATATTTTCCGCAGGAAAGGGTACGGCTGGTATTTTTTCTGTCTTCGGCAGCCGGAGGCGGTTTTCGTCATCAAAGCTCCACTTGCCCCCCTGCGGTTTATTGTGCTTGTCCAGCAGGAGTATCCGCTTTTTCCGCTGGTATATATAAAAGTCTGTCTGGAAATAGGTTTTTTTATTTTCAAAGAATGTCTCAGTTTCTTCCGGTGTATTCAGAAAATTGGGAGTAGGGTATGTTATTACCTTAATGCCCGCTTTTGCTGCAGATTGCAGAATCCTTTTTGCAAGCCAGTTGTCTGCCACCCTTGCTACATGTATTTGTTTATAATTCTTCTTTGTTAAAAAGGGCATCAGTTGACGGGTGTCAGACAGTTTTTCTTTAGCTTCTACATAATGAACCCTGATACCCTTTTTTTCAAGGAACGACTGATACATTTTCATCGTGGCCCGGTGCAGAACAAGTTTTTGCTTGTGAAACCGG
>DASUDW010000216.1:0-7008 GCA_036275415.1 Chitinophagaceae bacterium
GCCGGAGCGATCAGCGGAACATGTAATAAGTCTCAAACCTTCACCGTAACAGCAACTGATGGTTGTGGTAATACAGATACAGAGACAGTAACTTATACCTGGAGTGATGATACAGAGAATCCTGTATTGACTGTTCCAACCACTGGTCTGGCATTAGGTTGTAATCCTGCAACATTGCCAACAGAAGCCAGTGTGATAGCCGCATCCAGTGCAACAGATAATTGTGGTGCTACAATCACTGCATCAGCCGGAGCGATTAGCGGAACATGTAATAGGTCTCAAACCTTCACAGTAACGGCCACCGACGGTTGTGGTAATACGGATGTGAAGACAGTGACCTATACATGGAAAGTAGATGTAACGCCTCCAACCCTTACATGTCCCACTAATATTAATGTTACCAATGGAGCGGGAATATGCGGAGCGGTAGTTACGTTTGCAACACCTACAGCAAGTGACAATTGTGGCGGTTCTGTCACAGTTACTCAAACCGGTGGACTGGCCAGCGGTGCAACTTTCCCGCTTGGCGTAAGCACCGTGACCTTTACAGCAACAGATGAATGTGGTAACACTTCCACTTGCAGTTTCACCGTAACGGTAACACAAAACACGGCTACTTCCATAGTATATACTATCCTGGCACAGGAAGAAATACATACACACCGCAACTATGTATATGGAAATATAGGTGTATGGCAGGCCGGTAAAGATGTGCGGATACATGAATATTCCACTATCAGCGGTTTTGTACAGGCGCCGGTAATTGAAAAAGACAATACCAGTATCATAGCCGGGGCACAAACATTGGCCATGGCGCCCATGCCAGCTTCCAGCTTCCTGTATAATACCCAGCCCGACCCCAGTACCGACATCACTGTGCCCGATAACTATGTAGGTATATTCAACCTCGTGGGTAACAATTTCCGTAAGATCACCATCGGAAAAAATGCCACGGCCCAGTTTACATCAGCAGGTACCATTTATATCCGTGAACTCATCATCAGGGATGCTGATGTAAATAAAACAACCAATCTTTTGTTCAGTGGCAATAGTATTCTGCGCATCCGTCGTACACTGGATATTGGTAAACGGAATAATATTAACCAGACGGGTAGTTATTCAGTTACCATGTATGTTCAGGAAAACGATGTAAAAGTGGGTGCCTCTTCTAAAGTAAACGCAAGTATTGATGTACGCTTCAAGAACCTGTTGCCCCAGGATGCTTTGGAAACCAACCATACGGTATTCACCGGTCAGTACATTGCTAAAAAAGTGGATTCCAAAACATGGGTTGACTGGAATGGCCTCTGTGTAAGCGGAGCCCCTGTTCCCGCAGCCAGTCCTGCAATTACAGGCTCTTCTCCAACCCTGGACAGGCAGGGAAATACCAGTGAAAGCGGACAGCCCGTAATGGATAACCCTGTTGCATTTAAAGTAAACGTTTATCCCAATCCTACCCGTTCACAGTTTACTATGCAGATAACCGGTGAAAGTAATACACCGGTTATGATCAGGATTACCGATATGGCGGGAAGGGTCCAGCTGGTCAAAACAGTGAACAGCAATTGTGTAGTAACTCTCGGCAACAATCTTACAGTTGGTGCTTACATAGCAGAGGTTACACAAGGAAACACAAGGCAGTTGTTTAAATTGATAAAGGCGGAATAATAAACATTCCCCATTCATCTTCCGGGGAGGGCTGCTTACTGCGGCCCTCCTTTTTTTTAAAGTAAACGATAGTTGCTGTTTCTTCATCCTAACTGAAGCAGCAGCGATGAGGTGAAGGAATATTTAGAAAGCATAGAATTTGTACAAAAAAATATACAGGAACTACATATAATAAAGATGTTATATGCCGGTAACGGATATAAGAAGATTTTATAAAAGGAAGTTTAAGTTTTCTCCAAATAGTGTACCTTACTGTTTACTTACTGATCCATTAGTTTTCTCCGTACCAGGTTGATACTATTTATTCATTTTAAAAAACCTGGTGTATGTACATTGTAAGAGACATCTTTTACCTGCAGTTTGGCCACTATCGTCCGGCCAAACAATTGTTGGATGAAGCCCTGAAAGACGGCTTATTACCCGAAAACAAATTTGCAAGAGTGCTGTCCGATTTCACCGGTGATGCCTACCGGCTCATCTTTGAAGAAGGATTTGAAACACTGGCAGCGTACGAGCAATCACTAACGGGCAGCATGCGGAAAGACGAATGGCAGCAGTGGTATGAAAAATTCAAACCACATGTGGTACGAAGTCACAGGGAGCTGCTGAAGCAGGTCGTGTAGAAAACAGATAAACCAAAAACCAACATAACATGTCCAACCCAACCACTACCGCCCTGGCGGCACCCGTCAGCCAGGGGGAAAGGATCATTTTATTAGATTCATTAAGAGGCCTTGCCCTGCTCGGTATCCTGCTCATGAATATTCCATACATGGGTTTACCGGAACCATCCTTTGACAACCCGGTATTGAATCATGAAATGGGCACCATCAATGAAAAAGTGTGGTGGTATGTCAACTGGATCCCGGAGGGAACACAACGGGCTATTTTCTCCATGCTCTTCGGGGCGGGCATTATGTTATTTGTTTCCCGGCTGGAAAAACGAACAGAAGGAGTATGGCCGGCAGAGTATTTTATCCGCCGCCAGTTGTGGTTGCTGGTCTTTGGCCTTGTCAACGCCTTTATACTTTTATGGCCGGGCGATATTCTTTTTCAATATTCCATTGTGGGTGTGGTGGCTTTTGTATTTCGCCGCCTGTCGGTAAAGGGATTGCTGATTGCAGCGGGGGTTTGCCTTGTATTGATGACAACAAGGGAGAATGTGGACCTGCACCGACAGAAAGATAAAATTTATAAAGGTGAGCAGATCGCCAAATTGGATACGACAAAAGTGAAGTTGACAGACCTGCAGCAAGAGCAACTGGGAGCCATGACGGGAATGAAAGAAAAATCGGATACAGCCGGATTGAGAAAAGCAATGAGGAAAAACCTTCAGAAAGCAACTGGCAGCTATGGAACGTTGTATGAATATATGAGCAACATTAGTACCAACCTCGAGTTCTATTATACCTATTATGGTATCTGGGATATACTCTTGTTTATGCTGCTGGGTATGGCTTTTTTCAAATCAGGCATACTCACCGGGCAGGCTTCTGCAAAATTATACTGGGCTTTATTTATTGCAGGAATGGGAGCAGGGCTGTTGCTTACCTGGTACCGGTTGCAGTTTATGGTTGATCAGCAATTCAACCAGTTCAACATTGCAAAGTATAAACAGTTTGAGTTTTACGAGATTTCAAGAACGCTTCGTTCATTAGGCTTATTCGGATTTATTATGTTGCTGTATAAGTCCGGCTGGTTCAAATGGCTGTTTGCATTGCTGCGGCCCGTGGGGCAAATGGCCTTTACCAATTACCTGATGCAGTCGCTGATGTGCGGTTTATTCTTCTTCGGTGTCGGTTTTGGTATGATGGGCAAATTACAGCGCTATGAAATTTATTTTGTGGTGGCCGCGGTGTGGGCAATAGAAATTATCTGGAGCCATCTCTGGTTGCGCTTCTTCCGGTTTGGTCCGCTGGAGTGGTGCTGGCGCAGTTTAACCTATTGGAAAAAACAACCGATGCGGAAGGCGAATACAAAAGAAGTGTTGTCTGTATAAGATTACTTCACAGTTCCCGGCCCATAGATTGCTTTTCCTGCTCTTACGCCAAGGTGTTTTTCATAGTTGACCGTCAGCGCTCCGTTGACAATCACAAAATGAAATCCTTTGGAGTAAGCATGGGGCTTATCGAAGGTGGAAACATCTTTCACTTCGTTTTCATCAAAGATGACAATGTCGGCTGCCATACCTTCTTTCAGCAGGCCACGGTCCTTCAACTGGAATTTTTGTGCAGGCAATGATGTCATGCGCCGTATCGCCTCTTCTAAGGAGATCACTTTTTCCTCCCGCACATATTTGGCCAGCACCCTTGCATTGGTTCCATATCCGCGGGGGTGGGGCATACCAGCATTCAGTACTCGTATGGTGGCATCGCTTGCAAACATGTTAAAAGGGTATTGCATAATGCGTTTGATATCTTCTTCTCCCATACCATGGAATACAGCACTGGCACCTCCGTTCATCATGATATCGATCACCGTCTCTGCTTCGTACCTGGCTTTGTGTTTTCTTCCTTTGAGTAAATTGATTTGCTCAATGCTCTTGCCGTTATACGTTGTATCCGGAGCATAATAAGCGATCACCGCATAACTGAGGTGTTTGAGCTTTCTCTTCTTCAGCCTTTCCAGTATGGATTTGACCACATACTTTTTGATTTCAGGTCTTTGCAGTCTCGCTTTAATGGAATCCTGTCCGTCGGCGAGTATTTCATCGGGTATCAGGGTGCTGATAGATGTACTGCTGGCCGTGTAGGGATACTGATCAATGGTTACTTCAATTCCTTCTTTTCTTGCTTTTTCAATCATCGGAACAGTGATCTTGCTTCGTCCCCAGTTGTGCTGACCGCTTAGTTTAAAGTGGGAAATCTCTACGGGGATATTGGCTTCCCTGCCAATGGTAAGTGCTTCTTCAATAGCATAGGTAATGCTATCGCCTTCGTCCCGCATATGGGTGGCATAAAGGCCGTTGTATTTCGCTGCTGCTTTTGCCAGCGAAACGATTTCCGGTGTTTGGGTATAGGTACCCGGAATATAAATGAGGCCGGTGGATAATCCTACGGCTCCGTCTTTCATAGCTTTCTCCACCATATTCTCCATCCGCTGCATCTCTTCAGCAGTAGCATCCCGGTTGGCACGGCCCATCACCGTTTTCCGTACATCATTATGACCAATTAGTGTGGCCACATTTATAGATAGCTTTAAAGAGTCTATCCATTGCAGGTATTTTCCGATATCTGTGTTGGATGAACCGCAGTTGCCGGTAACACAGGTGGTAACACCATCTAAAATAAAATTGGTTGCATTGGGATCTTTTATTTCATCACCCTCCAGGTGTGTATGCACATCAATGAAGCCCGGTGCTACGATCATCCCTTTTGCATCAATGGTGGTAGCGGCAGTAAAATTTTTATCCTTTCCGATATAAATGATCCTTCCATTTTTTACTGCCATATGGCCATAGTACCAGCTGTTGCCGGTACCATCAATGATTTTTCCGTTAAGGATCAGTATATCACACAACGGTTGTGCCAGCGTTGTGAGCGGAAAAAATAATATTGATAAGAT
Organism: Chitinophagaceae bacterium; assembly: GCA_036275415.1. GTDB lineage: Bacteria > Bacteroidota > Bacteroidia > Chitinophagales > Chitinophagaceae > JJ008. The sequence goes on from DASUDW010000216.1 coordinate 5,233, forward strand.
CAGTGCCTTCATTCGGGCAATTTACTTAAAAATAGCAAGGCTACAGGGAAGCTGCTTTTTTTCTAAGGTCTGCAGTCTTTTGACGCAGGGAGGTCATCAGATGCTTAAAGGCCGGTTCGTTGCGGATGTTTTTGTACCAGGGTGTCAGTTCACCAAAACCATAGTCCATCCATTTGAAGTCGGCTGCTTTTTTCAGCCAGGTCAGGGCCTGTGGTTTATCGTTCTTAATGGAATAAATAGCAGCAATAAAAAGTGCATGGTCATCATCCTGTGATCCGTCTTCAATGGCTTTTTTATAAGCAGATAATGCAGTTGTCAGCTGAATGTCTGCTTCAATGTTTTTTCCTTCGTTCAATAATAACTGGCCAAGGCTTACGGCTTCATATCCTTCAATATCCGTTGAGATGGATTTGTTGAGGCTTACCGATTTTTCAAAATATTTTTTAGCGGTTACGGTATCGCCCATCATATGCGTTATCATACCGGCCACTTCATAGTTACGGTTGTTGCTGCTGTCAATAGCAATAATCAGCGGTACGATCTTACGGGCAGAATCTGTTTTTTGCTGTAGTAAAAAAGTATAGGCCAGTTCCCGGTAAGTGTCGAGGAATTTTCTGTATTCCAGGGACTTCTTCAACCATTGTTCGGCCTGCGGGTAATCACCCAAAATGCGATAAGTCCACCCGATGACCATATAGGGAATGCCATTGCTGGGATTGATGGCTGCTGCTTTCTTTTCCCAGCGCAGGGCCTCATCAAATTGCGCTTTCAGGAAATAGGCGGTTCCCAGGTTGCCCACAGCCTGTGAATTGTTCGGGTTCAGGGAAACGGATTTCAGCAGCAGCTCAAATCCCTTATCATAATCCTTGGCATAGTAATAAGCATTGGAAAGAGCTTTGTAGGCTTCCGATGAATTACTGTCGAGCTGGATGGCCCGATGGCCGGCAATCTTACTCGAGTCGAGCCAGGCTGCTTCAGCGCCATACCGGCTGTGCTTCTGGCTGTAGGCATCACCCAGTCCGGCCCAGGCCAGTGCATAATTCTTGTCAAGGGCAATGGCTTTTTTAAAATACTCTATCGCTTTTTCGTTGTCTTCGTTGATGTATTTGTAATAATAATCCCGGCCCTTCAGGTAATAGTCATAGGCCTGCAGGTTATCAGTGGGTTTTTGCTCAATCCGTTTCTTTTCATCAGCAGAAACCTTAACGGCCAGTTTGTCGGCAATCTGCTGGGCGATCTCACTTTGTATGTCAAAAATTTTTGAGTAATCTTTTTCAATGGTTTCACTCCACAGGCTTTTTTGTGTGGCCACATCAATCAGCTCGGCATAAATCCTGATCTTGTCGTTCAACCTGCGGAGGTTGCCTTTCAATACACTTTTTACATTGAGTTCTTTACCAATATCCTTAATGCTCTTTGTCGTTTTCTTGAACGACTGCATAGTGTTGTGCGAGATAACCGTCAATGAACTGATACTTGCAAGATGGGTATTGATGTCCTCGGTAATTCCATCGGCAAAATAATCGCTTTTGGCATCAGCGTCCTGGTTGTCAAAAGGTACTACAGCTATGGACTGAATGTCCCGGGATGCTGCATCTTCTTTTTTAAGGATAAAAAAATAGGCCAGCACTGCTACCAGCAGTGTGCCGCCAATACCGGCTAACACCGCTTTGGAAAAAGGCCATTTATACTTTGGAAGGGCAACGCCTTTACCCGTCAGTTTTTGTTTTTCCGGAACAGTAATGCCTTCATTGCTGATGGCAAATATTTCCAGCG
>DASUDW010000217.1:0-7264 GCA_036275415.1 Chitinophagaceae bacterium
AAATCCGCTCTTGATCAGTAGTGCTTTTGCCTGGGAAAACGGGATGGCAACACCCGTTTTGATTTACAAAAAAACAGCATGGAAAATAAGCTATGAAAGCGGTGTGTTAAACATCCGTCTTTTATGCAATGTGGTTCCTGATGATGCCCTTATCCGTTTTATACAATTTGATGAGGAGAACGGAACCCTGTTTCTCGGTACAGATTCCAAGGGTATTATTATCATCCGTCAGAATAAAGTCAAATCATTAAGGAAAACAAGGGTATCTGTCAATGAGCGAACCTCCTATTATTCACAGCTGGAGTTGCCGGATGGCAATATATTGACAAACGAGGGGCATATACTGGGAGAAAACAAACCCGGAAATTTTACCTATCCGGGTTTACAGAGATTCAGTATCAGCAGTTATTTAATGAATGATACCGTTTTTTGGTATACCTCTTTTAATAAGGAGTTCAACGGCACCTTTCTGCACAGTTACAATCTCAAAACAAAAAAAATAACGATCTACAGTAAGGTAAGGGAAAATTATTCGCAACTCGTTATGACCACCCATAGCGGTGTACTTTATCTGGCGAATGAATTTGGTATTTCCCGGCTACAAGGAGACTCCCTGTTGATGCTTTACCGCTATGATAAAGTTTCCCGCTCGAATATTCATTTTGATATTAAAGAGACGGCCCCGGGCATTCTTACCCTTGCCAGTTGTAATGCATTGACCCGATTTGACATCAGTACCGGAAAGCTGGATACAATATTTGTACCCGGAAATTATTGTGTAAGAACCCTCTGGCAATATAAAGATTACCTCTTTTTTGGTACTTATGGAAACGGGCTTTATATCAGCAAGGGCGGCGTGGTTAAGGCCTTACCGCTTGATAAAAACAAATACTTGCTGTTCACTCATTGCTTTGTTGATGATAAGAATGGGTTTTGCTGGATCAGCACCAATCATGGTCTTTTCAAAGCAAGTATTCAGGATATGATCAGCGCCTATGAACAAACCGCTCCGCAAGTATATTATCACTATTTCGGCAGAAATGACGGAATGAACATGACAGAAATGAACGGCGGGTGCCTGCCCTGTGCCCTCATGATGAAAAACGGAACCATTTCTTTTCCCACAATGGAAGGCCTGCTATGGGTTAAACCGAACGCCGCAGCACCTGTAATGCCCGGGGGGGAAATCTATATTGATAAAATAATAGTTGACAACAAGAATGCAGATGTTGCCGCCTTTGAGCAAACGACACTTTCTCCACGCAAACATGATCTCGAACTACGACTGGGTTTTTCTGCCTGGTGCAATAAAGAAAATATATACCTTGAATATTCGCTGGGTGACAATAAAGAATGGCGACAGATAAATGAAAATAATGAGGCAGTATTGGTTCTTAATAACCTAAGCCCCGGAGACTATTTGCTACGTATCAGAAAACTAAATGGATTTGGCCCTAACAATTATTCTTATAAAGAACTCCGCTTTAGAATTGGAACACCCTGGTATCAAAAATGGTGGTTTTATCTGGGTTGTGTTGTATTCATAGCAGGCTTGATTTTGATATACTTAAACTTCCGTACCCGGCAATACAAGAGTCGCCAACTAAAACTGGAACAGCAAGTTGCGGATAAGACCAGGGAGTTGCAGGAGCAAAATCAAGTGTTGGAAAAAAATAATAGTATCAAAACAAGGTTGATTTCTATAATCAGTCATGATATTGTTACCCCCCTCAAGTTTTTGAATGCCGCCGGAAAAAACCTGATGGAAAAAAGAAAAATAATGCCGGATGAGCTGCAGCAGGAAACAATTCAGGAAATCACCAACACTTCACAGGAACTGCAGCTGCTTTCCACGAATATTTTGAACTGGATCAAATACCAAAATGAGAACAGAAGACTGGCGAAAGAAGTGTTTAACCTGCACGAACTGGTGGAGCAGGTACTGGGAATATTACAATCGCTTGCACGGCAAAAAAACCTGGTTATAAAAAATGAAATAGCCGGTTCACAGGAGATTAATCAATATTATGAGCCTATCAAGATCCTGGTCTACAACCTGCTGACCAACGCCATACAGTTTACCGAAAAAGGGGTAATTGCAGTAAACGCTTCTCAAAACGGCAACAAGCTTACATTATCGGTAAAAGACGAAGGGATAGGTATGACAGCCGAACAGGTGCAGCGCATCCTTGCCGACGAAGTGGTGATAACCGCTGCCAATGTAGACAATAAGAAGGGGCACGGACTGGGATACCTTATCATCAAAGACCTTCTAAAGACTGTCGGAGCTTCGCTTCAAATAAACAGCAAAAGAGGTTGGGGTACTACCGTTTCCATCACCATGAATGCATGAAGCCCGTTGAATTCATAAAATTCAAACTATTGCGTCCGTTGCTACTGAAGACGGGTGCAGTAATGGGTAAATTTTCAACTATGGGCGATAAGCCTGTTTTCGATAATAAAGATTTTGTGTGGACAAGGCTTCTTGAAGAAAACTGGCTGACTATCCGGAAAGAGCTGGAAGGTATTCTTGCCGATCATAAACAGTTTCCCAGCCTGCAGGATATTCAAAAAGAGCAGATCGTTTTAAACCAGGATAACAACTGGAAAACTTTTTTCTTGTTCGGGTTTGGACAAAAAGCTACCAGGAATTGTGATGCCTGCCCCTTTACAGCTTCCTTACTGGAAAAGATACCGGACATGAAAACTGCATTCTTTTCCATCCTTTTGCCCGGCAAACATATACCGGCGCATAAAGGACTGTTCAAGGGATTGATCCGTGCCCATCTTGGCCTGATCATACCCGGTAATCCGGGTGATTGCCTCATGCGGATTGAGGAACAAAAATTGAGCTGGCGAGAAGGTGCAGTGATTGTTTTCGATGATACCTATGAACATGAGGTATGGAATAATTCGGATAAGGTGCGGGTGGTATTGCTAATTGATGTCATTCGGCCGCTCAGATGGCCGCTTTCTGCCATCAACAGGGCTATCATCCATATTATCAGTAAGTCGTTTTTTGTAAAAAATGCCCGGAAAAACTACAATGAATGGGAAAGAAGGTATTATACTATCAATGATGGCTGATACAAATCCCGTTACAGGTTTTCTGCAGCCCGGCGTACCAGTTCGGGCTCAAAGCCCCTGGCTGCCAGGTAGTCCATGGTTTTCTTTTTCCGAATAAGGTATTGTTCGCTTTTCAATGCAGCATATTTTTCATTGGCGAGTTTTTGTAAGACCGATAAGTAATCTTCTTCGTCAATTTGCTTCATTGCTTTTTTTATAGAATACTCACTTACCTGTTTCTTCTTCAGCTCATATTTTATCTTAACCTTACCCCATTGTTTTACCCTGAACTTTCCTCCGGCAAATGCAATGGCAAATCGTTCTTCGTTCAGGTAATTTTCTTCAATCAGTGCCGCAATTATTTCGTCATGGTCTTTTGACCACACACCCAGGCTGAACAGCTTTTCCTTTACTTCGCTGTGGCACCGTTCCTGGTAAGCACAATAATGCTTTAACTTTTGCAGCGCCTGCTCTTTGGTCAGTTGTTTTTTGTACATGGGAGTTACTCTTCCAGTCTCTCGGTGCACCCGAATTCTTTTTTCAGATAATCATCATACTCGTCTGCCTGCCGGAATAAACGGCTGAAGGCTTCTACGCCATTGTCTTTTGTAAGATCGAGGTCGTACATCACACTGCTGAGAACAATATTTTGTTTTACACAGCTGAGCACCATACCGTTCATCTTATAGTTTTCCTGGAGCATGTACTGGTAGAGCGGTTTTATTCGGGCGGCATCAGCCGGCATCTGGCATAGATAGGCATCCCCGGCTATGAAAAAGTTATCAGGATTATAAGTGATCTTTATCTTTGCTGTACCTTCTTTTACGCTCCAGTTGTTCACCCCTTCTCTGGCCAGTTTTACATCTTTACCCAGCTCTTTTAATATTTCTTCAATAGTCTTTGCAGCCCCTACCGGTTCCGCTTCTTTTTCGGGTATCTCCGGCAGCGTTACTTCGGTACCGCAACTGGGACAATATTTTTTCGAATCAATATTTTGCGCAGTAACCAGAAAATCGCAGCTGAAACAGCGGGTAGACGCCTGGCCTCTGTTGGGTACATATAATTGTAATGCCTCCCGCAGGTAGTTAACCGGTAATGCAAAGCCAAGGTTATCTCCTCCACGAATAATAAAAGAATTAACACCGATAATTTCACCGCTCATATTCACCAGCGGACCGCCGCTATTACCGGGGTTGATTGCCGCATCAATTTGTATATACTTCAGGCCCTCCCGGATACGGTCTACTTTGGATATTACACCTTGTGTAGCTGTATAGTTCAACCCGTAAGGATGGCCGATGGCCACCACCACATCGCCGTCTTTCATTTGCTCATATACCCCCAGCCTTACTTCCGGTAGTTCAATATTTTTGGGGGCTTCCAAAAAGGCAAGGTCATGCTTGCGGTCGGTGTACCACACCCTCGACAAAGCTTTTTCAAATGTTTTGCCGGCAATAGTTACCTCTGCATTTTCGCTTACTACATGATCGTTGGTAACTATCAGGTCAAATTCTTTTACATAAAAACCTGTTCCCGTGCCGGAGGAAGTGGCTATTTGTATAATGGCGTTCTGGTATTTTTCTATTATTAATTGGGGGTCCATACCATTGAATGTTGTAATTATTTATTTTTTTCAAGCCGGTCTACTTGGGTTCCATATTTAAAAACTCCAGCTCATTGGTAAATGTCAGGTCAAAATTTACCAGGTTGTCAAACCGAAGGTTTTGTGTTTTAAAATCCATCAGCGGATATTTCTCTTTCCATTTTGCCTGGATGGATAATACCTTATCGATGATTGCCTGCGATTCAATTCTTCCGGATGAAGGGTCGTAATAGGCAGATTTATATCCCAGTGCAGTAAAATAATCGGGATAATTCACCATCATATAAAGATGGAACAATTCCGTGATAACGCTTGGCAGGCTGTAGGAATACTGGCAATAGGATATGCCATATTCACTGATCTGCGTAGCTATATAAGGATAATTATTATCCCTATACCAGGCCATATTCTGATTGGAGGCATGTATGTTGTCTGCAATGGTCTTGTATTGCTGCGGTGCTACAATGGCAAAGGTGTGCTTTGACCTGAAGAGGTTCTTGAATATTTCTTCTTTGGGTATTGCCTGTATCTTTTTGAACTCCTCTATCATATCCCTGTTTTTTTCTACCACCGGCCGTTCGTCTTTCTTAAAATATATCCCGGCAATTTTTTCCAGTTCATGCAGAAGTTTTCCTTCGGGGGTAATCAAATAATCTATCCGGCAGATCAGGGCCAGCAGCAGGTAGGCAATGCCGCCTGAAAACTTATCAGCATCCAGCGGTGCAATGGTCTCCAGTGTTTGCCTGATCCATTGCTGTATGAAATCAAACTTTACAGTTTTTTCTTTTTCTGACAGCGCTGTAATGTGTTCGCTGTCGCTGGTTTCCAGGATGGTAAAATCCTGCACCAGCAAGTCATCCTGTTTGTCGGCTTTGGTGGCCAGTTCCTTTAATCCATAATACAATTTGCTGGGGCTGGCCGTTTCGGCATCGCTGTCAAACCGCATGCAGAGGCGATCATTATCCAATGCAAAGCGGCTGTAGTACAGATTGAAATTCATTTCCAGCAGGCGGCGCATTACCGGCACACTGGGCTGGGGCATGCGGGCCAGGGTAACTTCTGCCTTCACCAGGTCGCTGTTAAAACTGCCTCTTACAATTTTGGAACCCTGGTAAAAATGAAACCTGCCCTCTGCGCCATTTCTTTCATACACTACATTCTGAAGTTGATCGTCCCGCAGGTATTCAAAGAAAGCATCGAGGCTTTCCGGGTATTTTTTTTCCTTGAACAAATTATCTGCATCCGTCCAGCGGTTTACTTTGGCCAGCGGCTTATTATTATCTGAATAGCGGCCAAAGGAAATGTCAGGATCTGCGGCCACTTCGGTCTTTTTTTTCCCCAGGCCAAAAAGCTTGTTGAACATGTGTGAAATTTGAGTGTAAGCAAGATACAAAACAAGGCAACAGTAACAAGCCAGAATGCCCTGTTTCCACAACAGGCCGCCAGTAATTCACCCCGCAGCCTAAAGTGTTGGCTGTTAGCTAAAAATCAGTAGTTTCGCCTCAAACCAAGAATACGATGAAGTTTATAGCATCCTCCTCTGCTTTATTGAAACAACTGCAACATATTGCCGGTGTTATTAACGCCAACACCGTTCTGCCAATCCTTGAAGATTTTTTATTTGAAGTAGAGAAAAACAAGCTGACCGTAGTAGCCACGGACCTGGAAACGGTAATGCGGGTACAACTGGATATTGAAGCCAAAGACAGCGGCAAAGTGTGTATTCCTGCTAAGATCCTTATGGATTCATTAAAAAATCTGCCCGATCAGCCACTCACTTTTAATATTGATAAAAATTTTGCGATTGAAATCACCAGCGATAACGGGAAGTATAAAGTAATGGGTGAAAACCCGGATAACTTTCCCAAAGAGCCTGCAGCGGATGATACCAATTCATTCAATATGACGGCTTCTGCTTTGGTAACTGCTATCAATAAAACCGTATTTGCTACCAGTAATGATGACCTGCGTCCGGCGATGACAGGTGTTTTCTTTGAGCTGGATAAAAAAGGCCTGCAATGTGTGGCCACCGATGCGCATCGACTGGTCCGCTATAAAAGAACGGATGTAAAATGCCCCAAAACAGATTCTTTTATTGCGCCCCGCAAACCATTGACATTGCTGAAGGCAGCCATCCCCTCTACTGATGATGAAATAACCGTAAGCTATAACAGCAACCACCTTTTTGTAAAGCATGGCACCACCCAAATGAGTTGCCGACTGATTGATGCCCGTTTCCCGGATTACAAAGTGGTAATACCGGCGGACAACCCGTATAAGCTGACTGTGAACAAAAGCGATTTCCAAAGTGCATTGCGCCGTGTAAGTGTGTTCAGTAATAAAAGCACCAACCAGGTGGCCCTCAATATCAGCGGCAGCGAGTTGCAACTGGCCGCACAAGATGTTGACTTCAGTTTTGAAGGAAATGAAAGAATGAAATGCCAGTACAATGGAGAAGACCTGATGATTGCCTTCAATGCCCGTTTCTTAATTGAAATGCTGAATGCTACGGAAAGTGATGAGGTAAATATTGAACTGTCAACACCTACTAAAGCCGGCATCATTAAACCAACCGACCAGGATGAGAATGAAGAA
>DASUDW010000218.1:0-2167 GCA_036275415.1 Chitinophagaceae bacterium
GTATTGGTTTGCTTGGCCAGCAGGTCCCATTTATTCACCAGCACTACGATGCCTTTTCCTTTTTTCGCTGCCAGGCTGAAAATATTCAGGTCCTGTGCCGTAATGCCTTTCTCCGCATCGAGGAGCAACAAACACACATCAGCTTCATCCACTGCTTTAATGGCCCGGATAACGGAATAGAATTCCAGGTCCTCATGCACCTTGGCCTTGCGGCGGATACCGGCCGTATCGATCAGTATAAATTCTTTTTGAAAAAGGTTGTAATGCGTATGAATAGTATCACGGGTGGTGCCGGCAATATCACTCACAATGGTCCTTTCCTCCCCTATCAGTGCATTCAGCAGCGATGACTTGCCCACATTGGGCTGGCCAATGATGGCAAACTTCGGCAGGCCGGCCATTTCTTTGGTTTCTTCGGAAGCATCTTCGGTGATCAGTGCAGCGATGGCATCCAGCAATTCACCGGTACCGCTGCCGCTGGCCGACGCAATGAAAAAGATATGTTCAAAGCCGAGGCTGTAAAACTCGGTGGCTTCGAGCATGCGGTCATTGTTATCCACTTTATTGACGGTAAGAAAAACCGGTTTGGTGCTGCGCCGCAACACATCGGCCATGGCATCATCGAGGTCGGTCATGCCGGTGCCGGCATCCACCATAAAGATGATGGCATTGGCTTCTTCCACCGCTACCAGTACCTGCTTGGCAATTTCCTTTTCAAACACATCTTCACTGCCATGCACAAAGCCGCCGGTGTCGATGACATTAAAGGTCTTGCCGTTCCAGTCGGTAACACCATACTGGCGGTCACGGGTTACCCCGCTGATATCATCCACAATGGCCTTGCGCTGTTCGAGTAAACGGTTGAACAGGGTGCTCTTGCCTACATTGGGACGACCTACTATTGCTACAGTAAAACTCATATACCCCAAACCCCTAAAGGGGATTTTAGATTCTGAAAATTGAAATTTTCTTTTATGGACAGAAATTCAATGATCAAAATGATTATAAAATATTTTTAGAACATTCTCCTCTTTGATACTTGATTGAAATGCAGTAAATACCCGGCCTAAGTCTCCCCCTGCCTACCGCCAGGCAGGCTTTAGGGGGGCAGGGGGTTTAATATCCATATTCTTTTAACTGCATCTCATTCTCCCTCCATTTCGGTTTCACTTTTACAAACAGTTCCAGAAATACCTTTTGCTGCAAAAATTCTTCAATATCCTTTCTCGCTGCTGTGCCGATCTTTTTGATCATGCTGCCTTTCTCCCCGATCAGTATCACTTTTTGTGTTTCCCGGTGTACGATGATATCCGCCACGATCTTCACCAGTGATGCTTTTTCCTTGAACTCCCTTACCAGCACGGCTGTATGGTAAGGTATTTCATCCTGCGACAATTCATAGATCTTTTCCCGTATCAGTTCACTCACAAAAAATTTGGTCGGCAGGTCACTGATATCGTCGCCGGAGTAATAAGGTTCGCCTTCCGGCAGCAACTCCAGTACCGGTTTCAAAAAGTTCTTCAGATTGATACCGCTGGAAGCAGAAATAGTGAGTGTCCTTTTGCAATACGGTTTGCTTTCAAAATACGCCACTGCTTCCTTTATCTTTTCTTGCGACGCCCTGTCGATCTTGTTGATCACCACCACGGCCGGCACTTTCAGTTTCAGCGCTTCAAAGATGGCATTGCATTCTTCCCAATTCTCATTCACATCCACGATTAGCAGGGCCACATCGGCATCTTCCAGGGCACTCTTTACGGCCTGCATCATTTTTTCATGGAGTTTGTATTTCGGTTCAATGATACCCGGTGTATCAGAAAAGATCACCTGGTAATCCTTGTCCGAAAGTATAGCCTTGATGCGGTGGCGGGTCGTCTGTACTTTGGGTGATACAATAGCCAGTTTCTCTCCCATCAAAGCATTGAGGAGGGTGCTTTTGCCGGCATTGGGCCTTCCGAATATGTTGACAAAGCCTGTTTTCATGAAAGAGTGCAAATGTACGTTAAAAGCAGGGGCCGCTCTGCGAAACTTGTAGTTTCGCAGCCCTATGCCGTTGCCTGTGGCAACATAAAATTGTACTTTTAAATTAGTAACCACCATCAAATGAGCTATGATTTTGCCGAAGGCTTTAAGATCAGGAATCAGTCAGGCACACATTTCCTCACTT
>DASUDW010000219.1:0-6379 GCA_036275415.1 Chitinophagaceae bacterium
TTGTAATTGGCGTAGGGCTGGTAGGAGTCAGGGAACCCGCCACCATTAAAATTATCATTAATGTCGATCCGGGTCACTTTGGAAGTATAATAGTTGGGATTTGTGTTGACAAGTTTCCCATTATCGTAAATACTGCCGTCATAAAATCTGTTCGTCAGATCTTTAGCATCGTAAGATAATGTAACAGTTTGCAGCTCCGTCTGAATTTGTTTCAGGTAAGTATGTTTTATCAAAGTTTTTGAATACTGATCGCCGGTATTTGTAAAATGATCTCCTATGATATCAAAAACATAACTCCTGACCTGGTTCCTGAATATTTTTACTTCTAAAAAACCAGCCTGGATATTATCCCCGCTTGTGGACGGATCAAACAATCTTTTGATAACGGTAGCATCACTTTCTGTATACTGATAATTTTTAAAAAGTATCTCAACCCCTTCCGGTGTTTTTACTTTTGTTAAGTACCAGGCATTGATAATACCTGTTTTGGAATCAACTTCCCTGTTGGTTGGGTGAGCATAACTAAATTGTACTTCAATATCTTTAAAAGCGCCGCCGAATGTGAATTCATAACCATCATCAGAGACCATTGTTATTTTGCTGATCAGGTTATTGTTTAAAGTAGCTGCTGTAGTGTTTCCGCTGTATATGCCGAGATTGGTCTTAAAATCATAAATAGGCAGTACTTGTGTAAGGTCTACTTTATATCGCCTCTCGCTACTGACCTGCACTACCCCATTATTATCCAGGAAGAATTTTCCTGAATGTCCTAAAAAATTAAAAGAGAAAATATCAGGTTCGTACTCATACTTCAGATAGTATTTGGGATTGTAGCCGCGATCATTCATGTTATGTCCGCCTGCATCCGGCTGTACCAGGAAATCTATCTTTCTTACTTCTTCGCTTGTGTAATGAGGCTGGCCATTTTGTAATTGCCCATATATATAACCTTTATCAATGCCAAAAGGATCGGGGTTAATAACAGGATTGGGATCATATGTATCATCGGCTCTTCCATTTACTACTCTTGTTATAGCACCCCCAGCTACAAGCTGCCAGTTAAGACCAACCATACTTGCATTCTTGTTAGGCACAAATCCACTGGCATCATAAGTAAGCACCAGGGGTATATTTACTCCATTTTCTTTTATCTCGTGAAGAGGGATAGATATATTGGGCGACCCGGAATAATAACTTACATTATAGGCTCCATATTTTCCTAATGACGCAGCTTCCGGAGACATGATATTGGGCACTATCTTATTACCAGGCTGAGAGAAACATTTGCCGGTAATAATAAAAGCCATCCCTAATAAAATGATTCTTTGAGAATACTTTTTCATTTTTTCATGTATTTTAAAAATTATACCCCACTCGAAACACCACCGGCTGCGTCCTCGGCACCTGCCGGTAACTCATAAAATCCCAGAGCAGCTTCACACTGGTTTTCTTAAACAGGCCCCCTTCCGGCTTCCCCCTCAGGGGGGAAGAGAATGAAATCACTTTGCTGAGACCTACCAGTCCGCTTTGCTGCCAGCCGCTGCGGTTACGCAACACCTCAAAATCAGAAAAAGCAGCCCGGTAGTTTTGCTCATAGCCCCCGCTGATCCACAGCGATCCCTTCAGCTTCACATCCACATAGCTTCGCAGGCCCAGCCCTTCGGAACTCAGCCGGATATTGTTCCAGCCCCGGCCCCAGCCCAGTTTATAACTGGCGCCGATACCGATCACACTTTTGTCATTGAGCTTATAGCCCAGCGACAGGCCGATATCACTGGTCACCGGGAAAAAGTTTGTAGCCTTCTGTGATTGTATATTGGCACCGTACTCTAGTCGCTGCATAAATGTTTTGGTCTTCTGGTTATTCGGCTTGAATCCCTCCGGCATCTCCATATCACTACCTGCCTGTCCGGCAGGCAGGCTCCCGCCCCCCATTTGCAGCACTTTATTTTTTAACTGGTTCAGTTGCGCCTGCGCCGCCTGTACATTTTGCTGCAACTGTTGCCGGGCATTAGGGCCGCCTGCTGCTATTTGCGTTTGTATCAGGTTATTTACCTGTGCCCTAGTTTGCAGCCCGGCCAGGCTGGCCATATTTGCCGGGTCATTAGGGTCACCGCCCGGAAGGCGGAACAGGCTGGCCAGCATACTGTTTTTGCGGAAAAACTCCTGCCACAACTTTGTTTTACTGAGCAGCTCCAAAGCTTTGCGTTCTATCTTCTTCGGATCTTTTAATATCGCTTTATATTCATTGAGCTGCTGCGCATAGTAATACACCTGCTTGTTGAGTTGTTTGAGTTCCCTGACCAGCCCGAACTTTTCCAAACTCTGTTTCAGCAGTTCCTTTCTTTCTTTTAAAAACTGTTTGATGGTCTCCGCCTTTTGCAGTTGTAACTTTAGTGCATCCACTTTACTAATGGCCTCACCAAGTTTTTCCTTTAGCTCTTTGGCCTGCGTTAACAACAGGTTATTGACTTGCAGAAAATTCAGTGTTGTGCCCAGTGAATCCAGGCCCGGTATATACTGGCTGAGTTTGCCGGGGTTTTTCAGTTGGTCTTCTAATTGCTGAAACTTTGCTTTTGATGACTGGAGTAATTGTTGAGCAGCAGATGAATCCAGCTTTGAAAGTTTTTTTATAAGCTTTGCTTCCTGCTTTTTAAATTGAGCAAGGGCTTTCTGTGATTTTTTGTCGAGTTTTTCTTCTATACCTTTTGATTTTAAAGTAACAACAGCAAGGTATTTTTCAGGAGAATATAGAAGTGGAGTTTGTGTGGAGTCAGCGTTTAGCTCATGCTGTCCTTTCGCAGTGAGTACTGCAGTAAGGATAAGGAAGAGAACAATACAGCGTAATAACATGAGCAGTTGGTTAAGGTTTAATGTGTGAAGCAAATATTCATATGTTTAATATTAATTATGCATGATTTTAATCAGTATGTCCGCTGACTCTACACTTACCATGTTTAAGCACATCCAAAAAAATCCTTTCTTCAATATTGTAATTGAAGTACTATTATTAACAATGCTGCATAGAAATGCAGTAGTCGTTTTGGTTATATTTTCAGGCCAATTTCTGAAAACTGGTTTGCTTTGTCAATAACCACTTTGTGGTATTTTTTTGAAAAGGTGGGCACAAATTGGATTAATATGTTTGGGTGTCCATGAGAAAAAAACGTTTTAAAATGTTTTTTTTCTCATGGTTTTATGAACCAAGAATCGTATTAAATCATTCGAATCGGGTAATTTAATGGCCTAAGGCTTTCTAAATCCGTTCTATTTTCAGGTTCTGTTTTTTGTCAAAATATGCCTGAATAGGCTAATTTTAGAGTATAAATGGTTCTTTGAAATCCTTATCGGGCTTGCGATAGCGCTGAATTCGTTATTATCCGTTCGGATTAATAATGAGTGGGATTAGCAGCAAGGCATTAGCTTTTGGTGGAGCTGAGAATAAATTTAAATACAATGGAAAGGAAGAACAACGCAAAGAGTTTAGTGATGGAAGTGGGTTAGAGTGGTTGGACTATGGAGCGAGGATGTATGATAACCAGATAGGGAGGTGGATGGTGATAGACCCAATGGCAGATAAGTTTGTTGATGAAACTCCTTACACCTACGGTGGTAACAATCCGGTTTTGAATATTGACGTTGCCGGAAAGTATAAGTATCCCAAAGCAAAAGCTGCCGAATACCAAAGGAATTATCCTACACTGACAAGTTTCTTAAAAAATCACATAGCCAGCGACATGAACAACAAAATCATTACCGATGCGTTGATTAAAGATGCTGGATTTAAGGGCGGCAGCTACGGGCCTAAAACAGAATACAACTTGAATTGCGCCAACATCCAAGAGGCATCCACTTGGAGAAAGGGACCTAATATTATGATAGTAGACAATCCCGGTGGAATGAAAGGTGCGGATGGCTACTATGACATTAGCACAAACACGATATTCCTTAGCAAGAAGAATGCACAGCAGTTAGAAAATGCAAGCCCTGAAGACAAGTTGGCGGCGTTAGTGGGTATTTACAAAACCATCATACATGAAACTGCTCACTACGGAGATGGATTAGACGGCATGCTTTCTGTTGAATACCATCCTGGTCTCTTGGCCGAACAAGAAATTTTCTTAGGAAAGATGGTTGATGGAGTTCTTGTGTGGGGATTAGAGGACATCCAAAAGATAGGTGATGCTAAAACGGTCATTGAAAGAATGAGACAAGAAGGCCGTGGCAGTGCCTTACCTACTGTTCCGAAAACCAAAAACAACAAATCACCCGGTACCAGTTGGCTTCAGGCAGGTCAAATGATATCAAACTGGATTGCCGCTAACCCAAACATTACTCTTACAGTCAAATAACTTAAAAAATGAAGTCCCTTTTTGCTTTATTGTTCGGTTGCTCTATGTGCCTAGCTGCTAAAGGGCAAGAAAAAAAATTGGATTGTATGCTTTTACAGGGCGCAGTCCAAACCGAGGCTTTTGAAAAAACCTTCTACTTGTGTAAAAGCAATCAGGACATCAACATCGTTGATACAAGCAAATTCTTTGAAAGTTGTACTTTAAAAGCTGTATGCCAAAGGAAGTTGTATATACTTCATGAGTTGAATGCGGTAGAACAAAAGAGCGCAATTGAAATTTTTCGGATTGACAGGAAGAAGAATGTTTTTACTCTATACTTCCATCGTCCTCTTAGTGGCGCTGCCCTGACCCTGAAACTTAGGTACAAGAAAGGCAAAGCAAAGTTGCTCCAACATAAATCAGGAGCATTTTGAGCTAAGTGATTTTTTTTCCGCACGTCGTCTCCGCCGCACCATACGTAAACTTTTCTGCCAATGTCTCCCCGTTTTTCGTATTCCTATTTTGTAAATTGCATTAAAGTTCTTTGAGTGGGGGATGTATATCCGTTCGGGTTAATAATGAGTGGGATTAGCAGTAAGGCATTAGCATTTGGTGGGGCGGAGAATAAATTTAAATACAATGGAAAGGAAGAACAACGTAAAGAGTTCTCTGATGGTAGTGGGTTAGAATGGTTGGATTATGGGGCAAGAATGTATGATAATCAGATTGGGAGGTGGAACCATATTGACCCGCTTAGCGAAAAAATGCGGCGTTACTCTCCGTATAATTATGCATTTGATAATCCGATTCGGTATATAGACCCGGATGGAATGGCTCCAGCAGATTGGATTAGATATACTGATGAGTATGGGAATGACCATGTAATCTGGAATAAGAATGTTAAAGACCTTAATGGAGCTTTAAATTGGGCAGCGTTTGCAAAGGCAAATAGTGGGGAAACCTATACAAATGTCAGTTACATTGGGGAAACTGGAGTAATAGAAAGAGGCTATACTGACAATGATGGGAAAAGAAGACCCTATCAGTTAAATGCAGATGGAACAGCTACACCTGGTGAATATGGAAAACCTACAATAACAAAAGGCGACCCGGCGAATGCAGAACCACCTTCTGATGGTGGCTCAGGGGGAGGCTCTACAGGTGTTGTTTCTATGGATGGAGTTGTGGGTCTTACTGAAATAGCAGGTACTTCATATGCAGCTGCAGATGTTTTAACAAGAGGACTTCAAACTGAGAAAGAACTTGTTGAGCAGGTAGGAGAAAAGACTGTAAAGAACTTTAAAGCTGCAGGTACGATAATGGGGTATATTGATGCAGGAATGGCAATACGAGATGCATGGAATAACCCAACAGCTGGGAATGTCACTAAAGCTGTACTTAAAACTGGGATAGCATTTTTAAAAACAAACCCTGTGTTTGGTTTTGTGACTTCAATATCAGAAATAACAGGACTAACCGACTTATTGTTTGATTGGTAAAATTGGTTATAAATGAGAACTCTTAGATTTATAGCGTATTTATTTTATAACTATTATTCGACAGGGTCGAGAAAAGAAATAGCTTATTTGAGTAGTCTATTAGCGATGTGTTTGCTTTTTTACATACATCTTTTTCAGGGTTTGATTTTATTTGGTGGCACTAGTATTATGCCAACAGGAAGCAAATCTGAGATTAGCACTTGGATCAAAATGGGATTATTCATGCTTCCTATATATTTTTTATTCAGATGGATTATTAAAGAGTCTGACCTTAAAACATTGAAATATGAACAAGGGAAAATAAAGAAAGGAAATACTTGGTTAGTGATTTATATTGTTGTATCTGTTGCTTTATTGGTGTTATTGATTTTGGATAAAAAAGGGAAACTATAATATACAGCGATGGTTGATTTCTTCCCGCCCGAGTGTCCGTTGCACTTCACAGGCGAGTGTCGGATGGCCTAGTGAGTTGGCTTTGTGGCACTCGCCGTACAATCATTGCAGAATGCTGTAAATTAGCCATTGCCTGTAAAAAGACAAATAACAGAA
>DASUDW010000220.1:0-3493 GCA_036275415.1 Chitinophagaceae bacterium
CGGAACTTTAACGTGGTCTTAACCGGGGGCGATACCGTGCATTTGGCTTCACACCTTAAAAACAAGATATTTGCAGACCCTGATTTAATCTTTAAAGGTCTGTATGCAATTAGTGAAGTCAACAACCCCTAAGAAAATCAAGACGTTATACAAACTACTGCTAACGATCCTGGTTTCTTTTTTCGCTGCTTTTGAGCCTGTTTCAGCCCAGGATAATTCACCTTATTCCCGGTATGGCATCGGCGACCTGGTGCCCCAGAACAATATCATCAACAGGTCTATGGGTGGTATTTCCGCAGGATATGCGGATGTACTTTCCATCAATTTCAGCAATCCGGCCTCATTTACCTCCTTCCAGTCCTCCAAAGAAGCGAAGTCAAAAAAATTATCTTCCGGAAGGGCCATTTTGGACCTTGGACTCAATATTGACAACCGCACCCTTCGTGAGCCGGCCAATGACAATAACAAGTTTGTAGCCAGTAATGCGTTGTTTTCTTATGTACAGGTAGGGGTACCCCTAAAGCAAAAATGGGGGCTCAGTTTTGGATTAAGGCCTGTATCCAGGGTCAGTTATAAGATTTTCAGAAATGAAAGACTGAAAGATCCGCTTACTGGATTACCGATTGACAGTGCCCGTACCGTATTTGAAGGAGACGGCGGCGCCTACCTCGCTTCACTGGGAACAGGCTTTGATCTTATCAGAAAAGAAAAGTTTGGGTTGCTGCAAAAACTCAGTTTTGGTGTAAATGCAGGTTATATGTTTGGGAAAAAAGACAACAGCACCAAACGATATTTTATCAATGATACAATAAGTTATAACCAGGCCAACTACGAAACCCTTACCAATTATGGCAACCTGTATTTTACCACCGGTGTACAGTATATGGTTCCGCTTAATAAAACCCTTGTGCTCACCCTGGGTGCCTATGGAAGCTGGAAGCAAAAGCTAAATGCCACGCAGGATGTATTGAGGGAAACCTATGTGTTTAATGAATCATCGGGTGAAGTAAGGCTGGACAGTGTATCAGACCTGCGGGATGTAAAAGGTAAAATTGAAATGCCTGCTACTTTCACGGTTGGTTTTGTTTTACAAAAACTCGCTGTCATCAATAAGGAAAGCGGCTGGCTGATAGGTGTAGACTTTGTACAGCAGAACTGGGACCAGTACCGCTTCTTTGGCAAAAAAGATGCCCTTCGTAATAAATGGGAGGTAAGAGTAGGCGGCCAGATTAACCCGATACCGAAAAGGAATTATTTAAGCAATATTTCTTATCGTTTTGGAGTGTTTGCAGGTCCGGATTATGTACAAGTGGGTACTAATCTTCCGCAGTTTGGCGGAACCTTTGGCCTTGGCTTACCCCTGGCCACCAGCCGCCAGGCACCTAACCAGGCCACCCTCATCAACCTGTCTTTTGAGTATATCAAAAGGGGAAATAATGATAATTTGCTGAAGGAAAACTTATTCCGCATATCGGCCGGCTTCTCGCTGAGCGACTTCTGGTTTATCAAACGGAAATATGATTAATCACCCTGGTTTCATAAAATCTTTTTTGGCAGCAGCAGCTTTTTTTACAGGCTGCTGTTTGCTTTTATCCTGTGAAAATGATGAGCAAAAGGTAAAAGAGTGGACGGAAAATAAAGTGATGAAAGAAGAGGTGAACACCATTGAAGCCTATCTGAGCCAGGAAGGAAAGATGAGGGCCCGTTTAACTTCTCCGCAAATGCTGCGGGTAATGGCAGATACGGTGTATGTAGAATTCCCCAAAAGTTTACATGTAGATTTTTATAACGATAGTACCACCATAGAAAGCCGGCTCGACAGCAAATACGGTAAATTTTTTGAAAACCTGAATAAAGTGTACCTGAGGGATAGTGTGGTAGTGATTACTGTTAAAGGCGATACCCTCCGGAGCCCTGACCTGTGGTGGGACCAGAATACAAAACTGTTTTATACCGATAAATATGCTACTTACAAGGGTATTGGCAAACAGATTTACGGAGGAAAGGGGCTTACCGCCACTCAGGACCTCAACAGTGTGATTTTTCACCAGCCCACCGGCACAGTGCAGGTTTCTGAAAACGGATTTCCAAAATAGGCAGCTTAGTTTCGTCAGAGTATGTTACTTCCTTTAGTAACTTCATTTCCCAAAATAAACACACAAAACTTTTAAATTCTTATAATGGAATACAGAAGAATGGGCAAAACAGGGCTACAGCTAAGTGTACTTTCCTTTGGCAGCTGGGTCAGTTTTCATAAACAGATAGACGACAGCATTGCTGACGAACTGATGGGCATAGCTTACGACAACGGAATTAATTTCTTTGATAATGCTGAAGTGTATGCATTGGGCGAAAGTGAAAAGATGATGGGCAGGGTATTGAAAAAGAAAAACTGGGACCGCACATCTTACACCGTTTCCTCCAAAGCCTTCTGGGGCTGGAGGGGAAAAGATAATAAGCCTAACCAGACAGGCTGCAGCCGCAAGCATTTAACAGAAGCCTGTCACGAAGCACTGCAGCGTTTGCAGGTTGATTACCTTGATCTGTTTTTCTGTCACCGGCCGGACAAGGGCACACCGATAGAAGAAACCGTGTGGACCATGCACAACCTGATTCAGCAGGGAAAAATATTGTACTGGGGCACCAGTGAGTGGAGTGGTGTGGAAATTATGGAAGCACACCGGGTGGCACACCAATATGGACTGATTGGCCCTGCCATGGAGCAGCCGCAATACAATTTGCTGGAGCGGAATAAAATGGAAAACGAGTTCCTGATGATTTTTAAAACAGTGGGCATGGGTACTACCATCTGGAGTCCACTGGCATCAGGGTTGCTCAGTGGTAAATACAATGAAAATATTCCCGAAGGCAGCCGTTTTGGCCTCACCGGCTTCGACTGGCTGAAAGACCGCTGGATGAAAGATGATTTGCTGAATAAAGTGCGGCAATTGGGTAACCTTGCCAATGAGCTGGGTATTTCACAGGCGGAACTGAGTATTGCCTGGTGTATTAAAAACCCGAATATAACCACAGCCATTCTCGGTGCTACAAAAAAAGAACAATTGCTGCAAAACCTGAAATCATTGGATGCCGTTGCCAAACTAAATGAGGCAGTAATGCAGCGGATTGAGGATATTGTGCAAACAAAACCGGTATTGCCGGAACATTAGGCCTCCCTAAATCCCTCCGCAGGAGGGACTTCAGGATTCCCTAAGCAAGAAGTTTGTTTATCTTTTTTATAATCTTGAAAGAAACTACAATCAGTAACCAGCAACAAGAAACCAGCAACCAATAACCAGTAACCAGTAATCAGCATATGTCATTTCAAAACAAAACCGCCATCATAACCGGTGCTACCCGTGGCATCGGAAAAGCCATGGCCCTTCGTTTAGCCAAAGAAGGAGCCAATATTGTTATTGCCGCCAAAAGTGTGGAAGAAAACCCCAAACTCGGCGGTACCATTTTTACCGCGGCCGCTGAAATAGAGGCCGCC
>DASUDW010000221.1:0-12968 GCA_036275415.1 Chitinophagaceae bacterium
GCAAAATTGGCGGTATGCAACCCATGGTAAAGCTTCATTATATTCTTCAAAAGAAAGTGAATCAATAAAGATCATTTTTCCTTTATGCAACTGAATATTGTATGCTGATGCATCCTTTAGAATTATTCCTTTATGGATGCATTTTTTAAGAATTTGCAATGTAAGCTTGGCTGCATCTTTCAGCATGTCGAAACTCCACTCGCAGGGTTGTGAAGTATATTTTAATTGTTCTGGTTTTAAGGTTAAAAACCAGTCAGGATGACCTGTAAGGTTCTCATTTATTTCTTCATGTCGTAAAATCAATGAATCCTTTACAAGTTCTTCATAGCAGCCGGATTGAATAAATGCGATGTAATGGTTTTTGTATGAATTGTGGATATGACGATAATAGATATTGTCCTTCAGGAATACAAATCCTGACGGATCCCTGAAAGACGATGGTAGTTGTCCGGTTGCCGCCATTAGCTTTGCTCGTTTGTATCTTTTTTTCTCCCGGGCCTGGTAAAGAAAGCTTTTATGTAATTCTTGATGTTCCTGAAAAAGAATGCAACACCTAAAGCAGCTGCAATAATTACCTGCACCAAATAACTTCCGCTTCCGGGATCAATGTATAATAAGTGAATCATCACAGGTAGCTTAGATTGGTTTTAGGTGAAAGGCTTAACAGCGTTTCATACATTAATTTGATCGTATTTTCAATATCGTCCCTGTGCAGCATTTCCACAGTGGTATGCATATACCGTAGCGGGATGGATATTAAAACAGAAGGGCAGCCGTCATTCGAATAGGCGAACGAATCAGTATCTGTACCTGTACTTCGGCTAAGTGCCCGCCATTGCACGGGTATTTTCTTGTTTTTGGCAATTTCCTCCACCAGGCCCAGCAATTTGTTATGAACAGCCGGTGCATAGGACAAAGAGGGCCCTTTTCCGGTACTTACGTCCCCTTCAATGTTCTTGCTTATCATCGGGGTGGTGGTATCATGTGTTACATCAGTAACAATGGCAATATTAGGTTTTATCCTCCGGGCAATCATTTCAGCACCTCTGAGGCCAATTTCTTCCTGAACAGCGTTTACAACATACAGGCCATAAGGGAGTTTTTTATTATTTTCCTTCAGTAACCGGGCCACTTCTGCAATCATAAAACCACCTATCCGGTTATCAAAGGCCCGGCCAATGTAATTGCCATTGGCCAGTTCATCAAAGCCATCCTGGTACGTAACTACTGCCCCAATGTGTACACCTAGTTCTTCCACTTGCTTACGGTTTCTGGCACCACAATCCAGCCAAAGGTTATCTGTTCTTGGAGTAGGTTCCTTTTGATCAGGGTTGCCGATTCTTGTATGTATGGCCGGCCAGCCAAAAACAGCTTTTACGGGGCCTTTTTTGCCATGTATGATAACTCTTGAGGCCGGCGCTGTCTGATGGTCTACTCCTCCATTTCTTTTCAGGTAAATCAAGCCTTCAGGTGTTACATAATTAACAAACCAGCTTATTTCATCTGCATGGGCTTCAATGACAACTTTGAAAGGATGTTCAGGGTTTATCACACCTACTGCTGTACCATATGGATCAACAAAATGATTGTCAACATAAGGTTTAAGATATTCTATCCAGAGTTTTTGGCCCCATGTTTCAAATCCAACCGGGGAAGCATTATTAATATAGTTTTTGAAAAAATCAAAAGCTTTATCAGTGATGATAGATTTTTTTGCAGCAGGTTTTGCTTTTTTTACCGTCTTTGCCATTTGTTATGCATTTTAAACTGTACTTATCGCTACAGCGAAGATAAGAAGCAGGGCTTTAACAATCATCAGTCCGTCATACCTGAGCACAATTACTGCTTCATCATTACTTTTATAAGGATTGCGGAATGAAAGGAACAACAGCATGACCGGGAAGGCTAATGCTGCATAGAATTCGGGCCGGTAAAGATTAAACTGATGTATAAGCCACCCACTGCTGATGAGACCGGCTATTACCGTCAGCCATTTGCCTGTTGAAAGGCTTTTAGCAGGGCCCAGCCATACGGCTGCTGTAGTAATGCCGTCTTCCTTATCCTCATAATAGTCGAGAATATTGAATAAAAATCCCAAAGAAGCTATAAAAAGGAAACGGTGTGTAAAAAGAGCTGCTACGTCAATTCTGTTTATCAGTTTTGTTTGATCTGTACTGCTCAATAATACAGGCACAATGACGGTGGCAAAGCTCCAGATAAAACTCAGTGAAGCCATTTTAGCCCATCCCACCCGGCGAAGACTTTTTTTTAGCCCCGGAATGATTGGGTAAGAATAGGCTAAGGTCAGTGAGGAAATCAAAATTAACCAGGCCAGGTTAGAATAATTTAATTGTCCGTTTCGCAAAAACAACGGTCGGTAATGAATGATGGCAATACCAATGCAAAGCAGGGGCGATGTAAAAACGATTAATCGCAGCAATGGCCTGTTCACTCTGCACCATTGAAGGCGGGTGTCATTTTTGCTTGTAAAACTTTTTACGTAATAATGAAGGCTATATATAAATATGGTGCATAAAAAAATAAGCAGCAGGTACCAGTTGATGCTAATGGGCAGGTCAAGCAGTACGAATGTTTCCATTGTGAGCCCCAAAGCACAGAGCCCAATAAAAAAATTGGAAAAGACGATGAAATAAAGTAGCCTTTTACCCATCCGGGTAAAGTTACCGGGTGACAAAGATTTGTTGCGATTGCACTGTATCGCTTTTGTTGCCGGCTTTATCCCTCACAGCAAATTTGAGCACCAATGTGTCCAGTTCTTTTCTTACAGGGTTGGAACCGGGAATATTGGGAGGATTGATTGCCGACAGGATATTCTGATAATCCAATACAACCTGAATTTCTGTACGGGTATTGGTGGGGAAAACGGGGAATTTGTACCTTAAAGTATCTCTTACAGTAGGGACCACTCTTTTATTAAGCCTTCTTTTTACAATGAAAATTGAATCCTGAACATCACCTTCTTTGTCAGTGCATTCCAGGGTTACAACTAAACTGCCGTTAAACGGCACCACCTCCGTATTGACGGATTTGATGCTGATGGTCGGTTTTGTCTGAAACTTATCTTTGTTGCAGGCCATCACGACAATCACAAGCAGGGATGCAATGAGAAGGCTAAACTTCATGGGCAATTTTTAAGTATAAACAAATTTACTGTTTTCGGTACAAAAAATCAGGTATGCAGGGCGAATGGAATCATAAAATTTTTAGTGTTACTGCTAAAAGCTTTGAACATCTGGCCCTGGAAATTTTTCAGTTTCAATATGAGAATAATGCTGTTTACCGGAATTTTGCCGACGCTGTAGGTAAAACCCCCGACTGTGTCAGTGCAATCGAAAAAATCCCTTTTTTGCCGGTTCGTTTTTTTAAGACCCATAAAGTAGTCACTACTTCTTTTGAGCCGGCTGCTGTTTTTGAAAGCAGCGGTACTACGGGCATGACAAACAGTCGTCATTATATTAAGGACCTGGAACTATATGAGCAATGTTTTACACAATCATTTGAGATGTTTTACGGGCCTGTTGCAGACTGGTGTATCATCGGGCTATTGCCGTCGTACCTGGAAAAAGGCAATTCATCCCTGGTGTATATGACTGACCGGCTTATTAAAAAAAGCCTTCATCCGGCAAGCGGATTTTATCTCTATGATTTTGAGAAATTGACAGATACGCTTACCGGATTGGAAAAATCGGGACAAAAAACACTGTTATTAGGGGTAACATTTGCACTGCTGGACTTTGCCGGTAAATTTTCCCTGCCCTTAAAGTATACAACAATCATGGAAACAGGAGGTATGAAAGGCCGGAGAAAGGAAATGATCAGGGAGGAAGTTCACAACCAGCTCAAAATGGCCTTTTCGATTAAGACGGTTCATTCAGAATATGGCATGACGGAATTAATGTCCCAGGCATGGTCAGAAGGCGAGGGAGTTTTTAGTTGTCCTCCCTGGATGAAAATAGTCATGAGGGATGAGGAGGACCCTTTTAATTTAAAATCATATGGTTCCGGCACAATCAATGTTATTGACCTCGCAAATATCTGGTCCTGCAGTTTTATTGCAACAGATGATGCCGGAATAGTAGACCCCTCGGGAACTTTCCGTGTCCTGGGCAGAATAGACGGCAGTGACTTAAGGGGCTGCAGTTTGCTGACAGTCTAAAAAACATTTTATCAATAAAAGTGAAACCAATAAATTTGCAGCCCCAAAGCCCGGGTGGCGAAATTGGTAGACGCACCGTCTTCAGGTGGCGGCGCCGCGAGGTGTGCTGGTTCGAATCCAGTCCCGGGCACAGAGACCCTGATAGCAATATCAGGGTTCTTTTTTTAGTATTCTTTTAAAAACAGCACTTTTCTGCAAATAGCAGCAAATACCTGAAGGGCAAGTCTTATAAACTTCAATAATTTATTCACATCTTTTTTTCTTTCGTAGGAATACTATTGAATTGTTTCAACAATCATTTATTTTTCTGAATCCAAATTCACACACCCCAAACTAATTTGATTATGAAAAAAAATTTACTGGTTGTTCTATGCTTTTCTGTGTTGCAGGTTGCACAGGCACAAAATAGCTATTGGGAACCTAATACAGGTTCTCAAAAAATACAGACTGATAAATCGGTGTCCCGGCTTTCATTTCCCGATGATTTCAAATTATTTAATTTAAACATTGGAAATTTAAAACAGGAATTGTTTAATGTAGTAGGTAATGCTTCAAGACATTCCGCCATTATTTCATTACCGGCAGCCAGTGGGCAACTGGAGCTTTTTGAAGTTTTTGAAGCTTCCAATTTCGAACCGGCATTACAAGCCCGTTTTCCTGAAATCAGGGCATTTTCGGGCCGTGGTATTACAGATAAATATGCCACTTTGAAATTGAGTTTGTCCCCGTCGGGTATTCAAACCATGGTTTTCAGAACAGAAGGGGAAAATGAATTCATTGAGCCTTATTCAAATGATCACCTTGTTTATGCTGTTTTTAAATCACAAAGAAAACCCGGTGAACTTCCATGGGCCTGCTCTACACCTGATCAGCAGTTAGCAGCTGGGCTAAATGGCCAGGTAGCCAATATTACCGCCAGGTCTGGAGGTGATTTAAAAACAATGCGCCTTGCACAATCAGTAACTGCTGAATATTCAAATTATTTTGGGGCTACCAGTTCAGCACAGGTTTCATTGGTATTGGCAGCGGTTAACGCTACACTTACCCGCTGCAACGGTGTGTATGAGAAAGACCTTGCCTTACATCTAAACCTGGTTGCCAACACCACCAGTGTATTTTATTATAACCCGTCTACCGATCCTTATTCCCCTGCAACTCAATTGAGCAACTGGAATTCTCAATTACAATCTACACTGACCTCAGTTATAGGTGAAGCTAATTATGATATAGGCCATTTATTTGGTGCATCCGGTGGAGGCGGCAATGCCGGATGTATTGGATGCGTTTGCACCAATGGATCTAAAGGAAGCGGCTACACCTCACCTGCCGATGGGATACCGCAGGGCGACAATTTTGATATAGATTATGTAGTTCATGAAATAGGCCACCAATTGGGTGCTAACCATACTTTCTCTCATTCCAATGAAGGAACTGGTGTAAATAAAGAGCCCGGTTCAGGAATTACCATTATGGGTTATGCAGGTATTACCGGCCAGGATATGGCCCCTCATTCCATTGCCTTTTATCACCAGGCGTCCATTGCACAGATTCAGTCCAACCTGGCTACCAAAACTTGTCCCGTTACTACTGCCATTGTTAACAGCACACCTACTGTAAATGCAGGACTTGATTATACTATCCCGATCAGTACTCCTTTTGCACTTACCGGAACTGCTTCTGATGCCAATACCGGTGATGTTCTTACTTATAGTTGGGAGCAGAATGACAATGCCGGTTCTACTCAAACAGGTGCCAGCAGTGTAGCCAGTGCAACAAAAGCCACTGGTCCCAACTGGATTTCATTTAGTCCCTCGGCTTCACCAACCAGGTTGTTCCCCAAACTGGCTACAATTCTTGCGGGTCAGAACATATCTGGACCTTTAACCGGCGGTGATGCAGGGGCAAATTCTGAAGCATTAAGTTCTGTTTCCAGAACCCTGAACTTCCGTTTGACAGTAAGGGATAATGCACCTTATAGTTCAACTACGCCGGTTTCAGTTGGTCAGACACAGTTTGATGATATGGTGGTGACCGTAACCAATACATCTGGTCCGTTTGCAGTTACAGCGCCAAACACGGCAGTATCATGGGCCGGCAACTCATCACAAACAGTAACATGGTCAGTTAACAACACAACTGCTGCTCCTGTTAGCTGCGCTAATGTGAAGATTTCACTTTCAACTGACGGCGGCAATACTTTTTCTACATTGATAGCAAGTACTCCTAACGATGGCACGGAAGTAGTAACAATACCCAATACGGCTACAACCACAGCAAGGATAAAAGTAGAAGCAGTAGGCAATATCTTTTTTGATATTTCCAATACCAACTTTACTATTACGGCTGGCAGCAGTTGTGGTACACCATCGGGGCTAACAACTTCCGGAATTACAACAACAGCCGCTACGGTTAGCTGGACAGCTGTAAGCGGCGCCAGTTCTTATGATGTAGATTATAAACTAAACGCTTCAGCTACCTGGACGAATGCAGCTACGGCAACAGCTTCCACTTCGGTTTCTTTAAGCGGTTTGACAAGTGGTTCTTTATACGACTGGAGGGTAAGGGCCAATTGTGCCGGAGGCAGCAGTGCATATGCTCAGGCACAGTTTACTACGCAGTCTGCAGTTGCCTGCAATGCCCCTTCAGGTCTCGCATCATCAGGTATCACTTCTTCAGCTGCTACCGTTAGCTGGACAGCTGTAAGCGGGGCAGTTTCTTATGCAGTGGATTACAAAGCCAATTCATCCGCTACATGGATCAGCGCAGCTACAGCTGCTACTTCAACCTCTGTTAATTTAACCGGATTATCAGCTTCTACCTTATACGACTGGAGGGTAAGAACCAATTGTTCGGGAAGTAACAGCACCTACGCCCAGGCCCAATTTACAACACTGGCGGCTCCGGGTTGTGGAACTGCATTTGAACCCAACGAAACACAGGCCACTGCGGCAGCTATTGCTACCGGTGTAGCCAATTCAGCAGCTATCACTACCAGTACAGATAATGATTATTTCAAAATAACCACTTCAGCTACCACGAACAATGTATTTAGCCTTGTTGGCCCGAGTGGTGTAGATTATGATATGCAAATCCTGAACAGTGCAGGTACTGTAATAGGTTCGGGAACAAGTGCAACAGCCACTGAAACCGTTACCCTGAATAACCAGGCAGCCGGAACCTATACCATTCGTATTTTCGGATATAACGGCGCTAACAGTGCAAGCTGTTATACCATCACAGCTACCACTACAACTGTTACAGGTTGCGCCAGTTCACTGGATAATTCCACAAACGGAACAATATCCGGTGCCGCTACGATTCCGTTCAATACAAATGTTACAGGCCTGATTAACCCGAGCGGAGACAATGACTATTACAAGTTTGTTATTACTACCGGCGGCACGGCAACTGTAACATTAACCACACTGCCTGCAGACTATGACCTTACCGTTGTTAACAGCGCAGGTACTCAGCTTGCTATTTCTCAAAATGGCGGCACCACCAGTGAATCTATCAGTCGCACTTACACAGCCGGTACATACTACGCAAGGGTATTTGGTTACAACGGTGCTAATAATGCCAGCAGCTGTTATACATTAAAAGTACAACTGGGTACTGCAAGCCGCGGAGAAGATCTTATTACCGGAAATGTATCCGTATTTCCCAATCCGGGAAAAGATGTGGTAAATGTGCGAATTGATGACCTGCAGGGTACTGCCACTATACATGTATTTGATGTGTATGGCCGCATGGTGATGCAGCAAAGCAGTTCAAGGATAATTACTCAATTGAATATAGCATCACTTTCTTCAGGAGTTTATATGATTAAAGTGATCAACGGCAAGAAAGAAAACCTGATGAAGATTGTGAAAGAGTAAAGGAGATTACTAATAATAAAAAGAGTCCCCCGGTATCGGGGGACTCTTTTTATTGGCTGCAGAAATTAAACTTAAACACTTACATTGAAATCCCTCAACGCATCATTTAAACTTGTTTTTAAATCGGTACTGGGTTTTCGCTGTCCAATAATAAGGGCACAGCCTACACCAAATTCACCGGCGGGAAATTGTTTAGTATAAGAGCCGGGGATAACCACACTTCTGGCAGGTACCCTGCCTTTCATTTCCACCGGTTCCGGGCCGCTTACGTCAATGATCTTGGTGGATTGTGTTAAAACCACATTGGCTCCCAGAACGGCTTCCTTTTCCACCATTACACCTTCTACTACAATACAACGGCTGCCGATGAAGCAACCGTCTTCTATAATTACCGGGCTGGCCTGAAGGGGTTCCAGTACTCCGCCAATGCCGACACCACCGCTCAAATGAACTCCTTTACCGATTTGGGCACAACTGCCCACTGTCGCCCAGGTATCTACCATGGTTCCTTCATCAACATAGGCGCCAATGTTTACATAGGAAGGCATCAGTACCACATTCTTTGCGAGATAAGCGCCATACCTGGCCACTGCATGCGGAACGGCCCTTACGCCAAGGTCTTTATAATTTTTCTTCAACAGCATTTTATCATAAAACTCAAAGGGCGCCACATCCCATGTTTGCATTTGTTGTATGCCGAAGTACATAAGTATGGCTTGTTTTACCCATTCGTTTACTTTCCATTTATCAGCCGGTGAAGTTGGGTCCGGGGGATTGGCAACTCTTAATCTTCCTTTGTCTACTTCCTCAATAACTGCCCTGACAGCATCGCTGTATTTATTTTCTTTTAATAATTCCCGGTTGCCCCAGGCTTCCAGTATCAGTTCTTTCATTTTCAAAAATTTGCTGCGAAAATAGTCAATAGTAAAGAGTGAAGAGTACTTCCATTTTTATAAAATTGACGAAACGGGCCTTAAAGGGGAATCTGCTGATTTTCACAATTCACTATTGCTTATTCACCATTACTTTTGCTGCATGAACATTGGTTTTGATGCAAAAAGGGCTTTTCATAACGGAACGGGGCTTGGCCATTACAGCCGTACCCTGATAAATTCTCTTTCAACATTCCATCCGGGCCATCAATACTATCTCTTTAATCCTAAGCCGGCCAATCTGTTTCAATTGAAGGCTGATAATTTGCACGAAGTGCTGCCAACCGGTTTTATTAATAAACTGTTTTCTTCTGCCTGGCGCAGCAGTTGGGTAAAAAAAGACTTGAAACGATTGCAGATTGACCTCTATCACGGATTAAGCCATGAAATACCCGTTGGTATTCAAAGGACAGGTATAAAGTCGGTTGTAACCATCCATGACCTGATCCATGAGCGATACCCGGAACAGTATAATGCGATTGATGTAAAAATTTATGCAAAGAAATTCCGGTATGCCTGCGAACATGCAGATAAGGTAATTGCCATCAGTGAGCAGACAAAAAAGGATATTATTGAATTTTATAAGACACCGGAAGAGAAAATAATTGTATGCTACCAAAGCTGTAACCCTGCCTTTGGTGAAGCAGTTACAGAGCAGCAAAAAGCAACCGTTAAAAAAGAATTTGATCTGCCGGAGCAGTTTTTCTTATATGTTGGATCAGTGATAGAAAGGAAAAACCTGCTGAATGTGTGCAAAGCTTTATTCCTGCTACGGGAAGAATTGGATATACCGCTGGTGGTAATAGGTGATGGCGGAAAATACAAACAACAGGTTAAAGATTTTGTGCTTCAAAATGGTCTTGAAAATAAAGTGATTTTTCTGTCAGATAGTGAAAAAGCAAAAAGATCGCCGCTTTTCAGGTCTGCTGCAATTTTTCCCGCCATTTATCAGTCTGCTGTTGCCCTAATCTATCCTTCTTTTTTTGAAGGATTCGGTATCCCTGTACTGGAAGCATTATGGAGCCGTTTGCCGGTCATTACATCCAATGTTTCCTGTTTACCGGAAGCTGGCGGCGATGGGGCATACTATGTTAATCCTTTTATGGCCGGGGAGATTGCTGCCGGCATGAAAAGAATTTATACCGACAGGTCGTTTGCTGATTCATTGGCCGGCAAAGGCTGGCAGCATGCACAAAAATTTACACAGCAAAAATGTGCTGATGCAGTAATGAATGTTTATCAAAGTATTTAATGGATTGGGAAAATGATATAGAAGAATGCCTGAAGGTATTGCAGGGCGGGGGTATTATCCTTTACCCCACTGAAACCGGTTGGGGCATCGGTTGTGATGCTACCAATGAAACAGCGGTAAATAAAATAGTTGGTTTGCAAGAAGGCGGCCGGGATGACAGGATGGTCGTTTTGGTGGCCGATGAAAGGGAAGTTTTAAAATATGCAGCCAGCCCGGATCTGGCGCTATTCGATTATTTGCAATTAAGCCGGCATCCGGTTGCTGTTATATATGAAGGTGCTATCGGGCTGGCAGATAACCTGCTTGAAGAGGATGGCAGTGTTACAATTCGAATCTGTAATGACCCATTTTGCCGGCACCTTATCAGGAGGTTCAGAAAACCTGTTGTGTATGCTACGGCTGCTTTTAAGAGTGAGGTAAAGCCTGTTTTATTTAATGAAATAAATGATCTCGTTAAGTCAGGAGTTGACTATGTTGTTCTTTTTGGACAAAATGAATTTGACATTTTTTGCCCGGCACAGCTCATAAAATGGGTATCAGGTAAAGCAGAAGTAATACGGCATAATTAACACCAAAAATCTAAAAACATAAATACGCTTCAGTATACCTTTGCCCGGTATGGATATTACTTGCACAGAAAAGGAAATGTTTATCCTGAGGAAAGTTTCAGGTGCTGCACAGGGTCTTGGAATGGAAACCTACCTGGTGGGTGGTTTTGTGCGGGATAAACTGCTGGAAAGAAATACAAAAGATGCCGATTTTGTCTGCATAGGAGATGGCATTGCACTGGCACAGGCGGTTGCCCAGAAACTGGAACCGGTACCCAGGGTTGATTATTTTAAGAACTTCGGAACAGCGCATATCCGCATTGATCATGATTTTGACATTGAATTTGTAGGAGCCAGGAAGGAAAGTTATCAATTCCATTCCCGGAAGCCAGAGGTAGAACCGGGAACACTCTCCGATGACCAGGCAAGGCGTGATTTTACTATTAATGCACTGGCCATAAGCCTGAATAAAGAAAATTATGGTAAACTCATAGACCCGTTCAACGGCATAAAAGACCTTGAAGATAAAATCATACGAACACCACTGGATCCATCGCAGACCTTCAGTGATGATCCGCTTCGGATGATGCGGGGCATCCGGTTCGCTACGCAATTGGGTTTTGTTATAGAAGAAAAAACCTGGCGGGGTATCATCGATAATGCAGAGAGAATAAAGATCATATCACAGGAAAGAATAACGGATGAGCTGAATAAAATTGTTGCGGCTGAAAAACCTTCCATTGGCTTTGATCTTTTATATAAAAGCGGGTTACTTCAGTTTATTTTTCCGCAAATGGTGGAACTCTCAGGTGCTGAGTACAAAGATGGGCACGGCCATAAAGATAATTTTTACCATACCCTGCAGGTGTTGGACAACCTGGCCAAAAAGACGGACGATCTATGGTTGCGATGGGCTGCTATATTGCATGATATAGCCAAGCCGGCCACTAAAAAATTTGAAGACGGTCATGGCTGGACTTTTCATGGCCATGAAGTGCTTGGAGGCAGAATGGTGCCTAAAATTTTTGCAAAACTCAAACTGCCCCAG
Organism: Chitinophagaceae bacterium; assembly: GCA_036275415.1. GTDB lineage: Bacteria > Bacteroidota > Bacteroidia > Chitinophagales > Chitinophagaceae > JJ008. The sequence continues at coordinate 11,836 of DASUDW010000221.1, forward strand.
AATGAAAAAATGCGGCTGGTTAAAAAGTTAGTGGAATTGCACCTCCGTCCAATCAGTTTGACAAAAGAAAATATTACCGATTCGGCCATCCGCCGTTTATTATTTGATGCCGGGGAAGATTTTGATGCCCTGATGCTGCTTTGCGAGGCAGATATCACCTCCAAAAACAAACAAAAGGTGAAGCGTTACCTGGAGAATTTTCAATTGGTAAGGCAGCGCTGCAAAGAAGTAGAAGAGAAAGATCATATCCGTAACTGGCAGCCGCCTATAACCGGCGAGCTTATAATGGAGACTTTCGGACTGGCACCTTCCAAGCCGGTCGGTATCATTAAAGATGCGCTTAAGGATGCCATGCTGGATGGAATAATTCCCAATTCATTTGATGCGGCTTATGCCTTTATGCTGGATAAAGCAAAAGAAATCGGGCTGGAACCAAAAAAGAAATAACTGTGGTTCTTTATTTCTCTTCTGAAAAATAGTTGAGGGTATTTAAGCTGCGATTCTCATCAAAAAAACCAGAATCTTGCATCTAAAATATTAAATTTGCCTATGGCAATTTTAAAATTCAGGGTATATTTTGAAGAAGACGAAAGTGTGTACCGTGATGTGGTGATCCGCCACAACCAGACTTTCTTTCAACTGCATGAAGCAATTCTGAAATCATACGAGTTCGATAATAAACATAAGGCCACCTTCTTCCGCAGCAATGATCACTGGCAGCGTGGCCGTGAAATTTCGCTGGAGTTGTATGAAAGGGATTACAAGGCCCCGCCGCTGATCATGAATGAAACAACTATTGGCTCTGAGATCAGGGACCCCAACCAGCGTTTTATTTATCTCTACGATTTTAATAAGAACTGGACCTTTTTACTGGAACTCATCAATGTTTCTAAAGAAGAAAACCCCAAGATAAGTTACCCGTCAACTGCCAGAACCGAAGGAATAGCTCCCAGCCAATACGGAACCAAAGGATTACTGGGTGAAAAATTTGCCGATGTGGAGGAAAAATATGATCTGAGTGCAGTAGGAGAAGGATTTGGCGAAAAAGATGAAGAAGGGGAAGATATTGGATTTACAGAGGAAGGAACTGCGGATGGTGAGGAAGAAGCCTGAGGATCAGAGGTCGGAAGTCG
>DASUDW010000222.1:0-2259 GCA_036275415.1 Chitinophagaceae bacterium
TACCAGCAAAATGGTTTCATATTTTTCTTTATCCTTGTTTCCCCGGCTAAGCTGGAATTTTTTTCCGCCTTTTTCATCCTGCACTTTCAGGTTGATACCGGATTCTGCTACTGCAGGTAAATCAAATGTTCGTTTACCTGCAGGTGTTTCCATCTCGGCAATATATTTTTTCCCGGCAACGGGTTTGAACTGTACCCTGCCTATACCATCATGAAGACTATGAAAGGGAGCAACAGTTGTTCCTTCTGTGGTTTTAATAAGTCCATGTGCTTCCACGGGCATACCCCACTGATCATTGGCTTTAAAACCCACTACTGTAAGTATGCCATCAACCAGGTTTCCGCTTTCCGGGAAAAACTGAAGGGAAATATTTTGTACCGGCTTTACAGTGGCAGTGGTTGCAGTTGGCTTAAAAATGAAAATGTTCTTTTTATAAATAAACGCTTCCTCGCCATTCAGCATACCGGGTGTCAGGGCCCTCAGGTAATAATTTCCCTGGGGCAATGAGTCGGGGAGGTAAATGTTTCCCCTGGCTACGGCTCCCATCACCGGGTATTTGCCGCTGGTAATCAATTCCCCTTTTTCGTTCATGAATTGCCAGTAAAGATTGTTGCTTAGACCGCTGGGCTTACCATCATAGTACAGGTATGCTTTGAACCAGATGGTTTCCCCGGCTACATAATACTCCTTATCGTAATGGATGTAGATCTTCTCTACCGGAAAAGCTACTGATAGTGCATTTAAAGCCGAATCAACTTTTTGTGCCCGGGAAAAGACTGAAATCAGCAGTAACAGCAACAACAATGATTTTTGAAGAGCTTTCATGGCCAACATTTATTCAGTAAGGTAATAACATAATCTATTTGTACCCGGCTGCTTACACCAGCGGACAGGATTGCGGATAAAGATAGATTTTCCGGTTAAGGGGATGCATGATTTTGATGCAAACGGGAGTTAATCTTCGTTAGTATTTGGTTGGCCCTTTTGGTAAATTGCAGTTTCAATGCCGTTTATCTTACATACGCCTTATCAGCCGGCCGGCGACCAGCCGGAGGCCATCCGGCAGCTTACCGAAGGGGTGCTCAACGATGAAAAATACCAGACCCTGCTGGGGGTAACGGGTAGCGGTAAAACCTTTACCATTGCCAATGTGATACAAAATACGCAGCGGCCTACGCTGGTTTTGACACATAATAAAACACTGGTGGCACAATTGTACGGAGAGTTCCGGCAGTTCTTCCCCGAAAATGCGGTGGAGTACTTTGTTTCTTATTATGATTATTACCAGCCCGAAGCCTATATGCCGGTGAGTGATGTTTACATCGAAAAAGACCTGAGCATTAATGATGAGCTGGATAAACTTCGCCTGAGGGCCACCTCCAGCCTGCTGAGTGGTCGAAGGGATATCATTGTAGTAGCATCCGTGAGTTGTATCTATGGTATGGGCAACCCCACTGATTATGAGAACGGCATCATCCGCATCAATAAAGGGCAAACCATTTCCCGGCAGGCGTTTTTACACTCACTGGTTAACTCGTTGTACAACCGTACTACCATTGAGTTCAACCGTGGCACTTTTCGGGTAAAAGGCGACACGGTCGACATTAACCTGCCTTATGTTGACTATGGGTACCGCATCACTTTCTTCGGTGATGAGATTGAAGAAATTGAAAGTATTGAAGTAGTAACCGGCAAGCGGATCGGGAAAATGGAGAATGCGGCCATTTTTCCTGCTAATTTGTATGTTGCACCAAAAGATATTCTGCAGCAGGTGCTCTACGAGATTCAGGACGAAGTAACAGCACAAGCCGAATATTTTAAGAAAGAAGGAAAATATATAGAAGCACAGCGGCTGACCGAAAGGGTGAATTATGACATTGAAATGATAAGGGAGCTGGGCTATTGCAATGGCATTGAAAACTATTCCCGCTTTTTTGACCGCCGCAAACCCGGCACCCGGCCTTTCTGCCTGCTGGATTATTTTCCGAAAGATTTTCTCATGGTAGTGGATGAAAGCCACCAGACCATACCACAGGTAAGTGGAATGTACGGCGGCGACCGGAGCAGAAAATTAATATTGGTTGATTATGGTTTTCGTTTACCCAGTGCATTGGATAACCGGCCGCTTAATTTTCATGAGTTTGAATCGCTGCAAAACCAGGTGATTTTTGTTTCTGCCACACCAGATGATTATGAACTGGAAAAATGCGGTGGTGTGGTGGTGGAGCAGGTGGTGAGGCCGACAGGCTTATTAGATCC
>DASUDW010000223.1:0-5060 GCA_036275415.1 Chitinophagaceae bacterium
CGGATATTGTAATCATATGTAAGGGTCTCCAATGGGTTAGAGCTATTGTTCGGATCTGTGCCTATTTTCTTTTTCTTTAACTGCCCCAGTTTGTCATACTCATTTTGTAAAATGGTTTTATAGCCCGCCGGCATGGCACCACCGTTTACCAGGCTGTGGCTGGCTTTCTTTTCTACTTTTACAACCCGGCCCAGGTCATCATAGCTGTTTTTGGTTACCACCACGGTGGTTTGTGCATTGCTGCCCGCCTTTTCCTGCTTTTGCACAGTAATCAATGGCTGGCCCGCCCAGCTGTACTGGGTGGTTACTACATCCGTGCCGCCGCTGAGGTTGGTGCTTTGTACCTGTATCACCCTTCCCTTGTCATCGTAATAAGAGACAGTATTGATAAAGGTGTTGGCCGTTCCCAGTACTTTGGTTTGTGTCCAGGTGGCCAGTCCCTTTACCGCAGTGCTGTACTGCGGTAGTTGCGGGTAAGGCCAGTTAAGATTATCTGTATTGTAAAAATAGCTGTTCCAGGTGCTGAGATAGCCACTGAGCCCTGCCGGCAGGTTATTGTAATCATCATAGTGGGTGAGTGTCAGCAGTTCATAGGCACCGGCTGGTATGTAACTGGTGCTTACGTTAGCTGCCGCCCGATGGTCATTAAACGAAGTGCTGCTATTAAGTAACCCCGTTTCAAAAGGGCGGTTCAGGTTATCGTACTTTGTCAGCATCCATTTTCCCTGTTGCCGCATATTGGCATCCTGTGTCAATACCAGCCTGTCCCTGGCATCATATACCATATACACTTCACCCGCCCCTGGCACTTTTTTCAGGATCATCCGGTTGCGCTGGTCGTACTCGTAGCGAAAACATTGTTCACCCCCAACCCCTGAAGGGGAGTTATCGAAGACCCAGCCATTTTGTATGAGCAGTTCAACTCCTTTAGGCTGAATTACGCAGCGCAGATTGTTTAATTCGTCATAGATATAATAAGTACAAAGCCAGCCGGGGTAATCGGAACCATTACCATTGTCGGCAGTGGCGGTTAATTGCACTTTTTTTAAAATCACTTTACCTTCTTTGTCTTTAAACTCTATCACCTGTTTTTGATGTTCATCCACGGTTGCGGTCTTATACAGTTGCCCGGCCGGATAGACGCCTCCGTTATTTGCAACATCAATTTCATATGTGCCAAAGCTGCCCATCGCTGCCGCATTGCACTTCCATATCTTTACATTATCGGTGGCTGTATTTACCCAGTATTTTATTTCCACCTTTCTTCTTTGAGCAGGATTGGGGTTTACCTCACTACCTGCCCAGCTATTACCAGGGGCATAGGTCTCCAGTACACGGTTCAGCGGGCTGGCTTCATAATTGGTTTTGCTGTAATAATAAGTTTCGTTTTGACTGCCGTACTGCGCCTGCATAAAGCTTTGCTGCTGCTGAAAGGGGTTCAGTTTAAAATTTCCATCGCTGAGGCTGCTGTTGCCACCGGTATTATTGGCGGCGAAGGGAAGGTATTTATATATTTCCCGGCCAAAGGCATCATACACCACGGGGCTTACCAGGTCGGTCGCATTGGCTGATGACTGAAGGTTGTTAGGATCCGTTTCCAGCGAGCCTTTCTTTACGACGGTTTGCAAAGGCCTGCCCAGACCGTCAAAATACTGCGTGGCTGTTTTTACATCTTTCAGTGGCCTTGTCATCATTGCATTGGCATCTGTTAACGGCGCTGTGGCATCCCAGGTACGGATATAGTTTACCGGTATGCCATTGGGGTAGGCGGCCGGTAAGGGCGACTGTGCATGACTATGGCCCAGGCAGGCAACGAGGGCAAGGCTGAACAAGGTGTATTTACAGAGCTTTGGTATCATCTTATTTTTTTTAAAAGGCTATTGCATTTGAAGGGTGCGCTGTACCGTTTGTCCGCTTATTTTGGCTACCGGCCCCAATACCCCGTAGAGTGTGCCATTGCTGCGGATAAAAAACTTAATACCCGGCACATTGGCATCTATATCAAACACCTGGTTTTGGACATCTTTTGTCAACCATTGAAAAAGGGGGTGCTGCTGATTGCCGGAGGTTTTACGGGTATAAAGGCCGCTGGTGATCATAACCTGGTTGCCAAGTTTGCTGCGGTACCACTGCCTCAACTGCGATTGATTGGCAGTTGTGCATCCGTCCTCGGTTGAAGGCACTGCCACCACTTTTAACTGGGCGGCCCTAGACCTGCTTAATGTATCCAGTGAGAATAAAAATGAATCAGCTGCGGCACTTTGCTGAACCGGCAAGGTAATAACCAGTAATTTTTTACCCTGAAATGCAGAAAAGTTTTGACTGCCCCCCTCAATTTTTGGAACAGAAAAGGTAAATATGCCTTGTGCAAACTGGTGCTGTGAAATTGCAATAACGAGTATTGCCGTAATCATTATTTTCTTCATTGTACTTCTTTTATTCATAGTATAACCCGATATTAATATAGTTGCAGGACGTATTGCTGACCGTAACCGACCGGAAACGGGCAGAGGTGCCGGTTTGAATGGCACACCCGATATCAAAAGCTGTAGTCAACATATTATTAGGTTTTGAAATGGTCAACGAATAAGTGCCTGCCGGTATGCAGCCCAAGGTAGCAGGACCCGTTGCCGGTACAGCAAAAGAATACACCTGCCCGGTGGCGGTATTGGTGTATACGGCGGTAAAGCCTGCTATGTTGGTTGTATTTTGTGTAGTAAGGGTGACGCTATTTGTTAGGCAAACACTTGGGCTGTATCCTGCTAATACCCATTGGGTAGCGCCATAAGTTGAGCTACATGGATTCATATCCATTTGCTCCTGTTCCTGGAAACCTGTATTACCACAATTTCCCTGCTGACATCTTGTGTTGGCTGTATTTTGCCACCCCGGTGGTGCAGTACAACTTGTATTCAACAGGTCATCAATCCAGGACGTTTGATTATAGGTGGGGCTTTGAGGATTCATATCGACCCATTCCCGTTGAAAAATATTGGTTCCATAAGTTGGATTTGTCGGACATGGCTTGCAGCGGGTTTGTCCTGTCTGGATAAATGCAGGATCTGTAATAAGTGTACAATTCTCTGTTTGACCCCAGAAATTATAACATATTTTCTTAAGGATATGCCGGTTCTGGTCTCTTATCAGGATAAGACGCCCATATTGATCATACTCATAATAAAAGATGCGGTTATTGAGATCACACATACTCGTCATACCGGAGAGCGGCTCGTAAGTATAGGTTGTCATTTGCGATCCTTTCAAGTAAAGCCGGACCTCATCAATAAGACCTGATCCGGATATTTGCATTGACCCCGACCCGGATGTTTCATGCTCATAATAAGTCCATCCATTAATAGTAATGCCTTGTTTTACAGATTGTGTGCCATATACGGTGTATTGTCCGCCGGTACTCCAATAAGAAACAATATGTGGTACAAGTGAAATATCAGAATGAACTAAAGGATTTCCAGTGAGCTTATAACATTTTTTTCCTGTTGGAGAAGTAAAATTCTTTATTGTTTCTGTTGGTATATATTGCCAGCCCCCGGTGGCGTCTGCCTCGAATGAGGTATATGCCATATCGAATGTGGTAGCATTGCTGACCTTAGCTATAGGGTATAACTCTTTATAACCCCAGATATAAGCATTGTGGTGATCATTCGCTTTTTGAAATTCGGTTACCATTCCTTTTGCATTATACCCTGTAACGGTCAGCACATCCTGTTCCACATTAGGCAATACTTGCTGATTAATCATTTTTTCATTGACAATACGGTACATTTCATTATTGTTTAAGCCGTAAAACTCCCCGTAATTATGCTTATTGATCGTCAGAACAGTATTGTTTTTTGAAACGGTTTCTTTCACGAGGGGGGTAAGAATATTCTTGTTAACCATACTTACATACGGAGCCAGTCCAGGAAAGTCTTCCGGGTATTCATACTGGTACTTCATGACTGTTCCATCGCTTTGCGATACTGTTTTCTGGGTCACCAGCGGATTGGTATTTGATTTATAAGTAAATGTTGTGGTAACAATGAGTGGGTTGACCGGATTACCACTATAATCTTTTTCTACGATGGATGAAGGCAAGTTGTGATAATAGTATAACGCATAGGAATGAATGAGGGCGACCATCCATGCCGGCTCAAGCAGGTCGTTGCTTGTCCGTAAACTATGAGGACAATAAACTCCCATCGTCCTGGCAAGGTCTCTTTGAGGATCTGTATTGTAAGTATACTCTGTGCTTTGAACGATCGCATTAGAAGAATTATATACTGTTCTTTTTAACAACTTTCCTCTTTCATCCTCCCGGCTGGAGTGTTTCATTAACCGGAAAAGCTGGTTATTAAAATTATTAGTGATCGATCTTTCTGTTGTTATTTTATATGCATCGTTACCGAGATAATAGGTATTGGGGTTGGTTTCATGGTTAGTAAAGTGATACTTTGTAAATCCATCACTGTTAATTTCCACCACCTCTTTATAGCCGATATAAGGTTCGCTGTAAGTAGCGGCTCCTGCAATATTATTGTCATTAACGATCTTCTCGATCCTGCCCGGGTTTCCCATAAAATCTGTTTTATAGACATCATTACGGTTGAGTAAACCGCTGGATGCTCCATTGGGATTCTGTTCATAGTTCACAACGTATTTAAAAGTGGTAGTAGTTCCCGGGATATTTTTTATTTCTTTCACCCGCAATCCTCCTGCAATACCTGTGGCATTTTCCCAGACCGGTGTTATACCCGCAGAAACTTTTCTTTTCAGCACTTTGCTGTAATCATGATTCTCAAATGTAAACTCCGTTCTTCCCCCGGTAGGATAAGTAATTGAGTTGAGCATCCCGTTCAGTGCAACACTGGCATAAGCTCTCCGATCCTTGCCCGGCGATTGCAGGTCAACTTCATATTCTACCGAATTACCATAAGTAGTAGTAGGGTCACCTACTAATTCAGTGTTGTTGTCCTGCCCATTATAAAAACCCCAAATATCAATTCCTTTAGTAATAGGGTCAGGCAGGTTATCGTTATTGGTATAAGAAAAACTATAAAGGG